>NZ_AP019654.1:2400000-2700000 GCF_009938205.1 Vibrio panuliri
CGCCAAAGCCAAGCATATCAACCACTAGGTTATCGTAACCATGACAAGAGCCACGCTCACAAAGAATCACATTATGGTTGCCACATTCAGCGAACTTCTCAACGATGTTGCCTACTTGACCAGGGCTCATAAACTGAGGTTTCTTAACGTTAATCACCGCACCGGTTTTTGCCATAGCTTCAACAAGGTCGGTTTGACGCGCTAGGAACGCAGGCAACTGAATTACATCGACCACATCAGCCACAGGTTGTGCTTGAGCTTCCGTATGCACGTCAGTGATAATTTTTACACCGAAGGTATCCTTTAGCTCTTGGAAGATTTTCATCCCTTCTTCAAGGCCTGGACCACGGTATGAGTGCACCGAACTACGGTTTGCTTTATCAAAAGAGGCTTTGAACACGTAAGGGATACCGAGTTTTTCAGTCACCTTGACGTAGTGCTCACAAATTTGCATAGCAAGATCGCGAGATTCTAGTACGTTCATACCAGCGAATAGGGTAAACGGTTTGTCGTTAGCAACAGGAATATCACCAACATGAACGATTTTCTGTTCCATCTTTTTCTCTCTTTCTCAAGCCAGTGCAGGACTGGGCTTAGTGTAACGTTACCTGAGTCTTGCTCATGGCTCGCACTTGATTTTTAAGTAGTTCAGCGGCCGGATCTTCCGGACACTGATCAATAAAGTATTGATAATCAGACAATGCCATCTGAGGACAGTCTAGCTGCTGATAAATAAAACCGCGATCTCGAATTTCGTAAGGATCGTCTGGAGCAAAGGTCAACGCTAAGTCAGTACAACGCAACGCTAACGCATAACGTTCCTCTCGCAACAGCGCACTCTTGATCAATGCCAACCAACGGCCAATCACTGTTGGGTGGTCCGTCACTTTTAGATAATCGGGCTTCAACTGAGCAAAAGGACCTTTCTGTCCTACCAGCCACGCTCGCAAAGTATGCTCAGAAACAAACTCACCGTTAAATGGATTAACATATTGAACGGCTTGATCCGGCCAACATACCTTGACCACAAACTGAGTTGGGAATGTCATGCCTTCAATAGGAAAACCTAAGTGTCTGCCGAAATAAAGCAGCAGCGAGCCCAAGCTTACAGGGATCCCCTTGCGGCGCTCTAACACCTTATCAATAAAAGCATTAGAAGAATCAAAGTAGGCGTCTTTGTCGCCTTGGAAGCCCCATTGATGGTAGAACAAACGCAAAAAGGCTTCAAAACGTTGTTGGGGATGAGTTTCATGCACCAAGCTCAACTCTGCCTCTTGCAGTAAACGCTGCATTTCAGCCTTAGCCCAATCGACTTGAGTGTCAGGAGCAATCGCCTGATTGAGCACCAAAGCGCCTTCCGCTAACTCCAGCGCATCAAAGTCTTCATCAAACAATTCGTACATGTGTTTTGACCTACTCAGAACAACAGAGGGGTTTTGGTTACTGCAATTTTACCCGCAAGCCCCAACCAGCCAAGCGCGCCAAGGAAAGCGAAGATTCTTAGCATGTTGTTTTTCGCCAATTTCAGCGCAAAGAAACCAAGCGCGATATAGGCTAAGACACAGGTAATTTTCATCGTCAACCACGGTGCGGCCGCGGTGAACGGAATAAATCCAGTAATCAATGACAAAGCAATACCAGATGCAAGCAACAAAGTGTCGTTCACATGTGGAAAGATCTTAAAAAACTTCTTTTCGCGCAGTGGCGAGTGAGCCAACAACAAGGCAAAGCGCACGGATAATAGGGTTGCACTAATCGCGATAGTGAGTAGGTGAAAATGCTTCAGTCCTTCGTACATCTAATTGCTCTCTTTGTTATTGTTTCAGGTAACGACCTAAAGTCACTCGGTCATTATGCCCATAATCTTGACAGGTTTCGACGTCCTGATAGCCCAGTTCAAGTAAGATGTTGCGAACCGCTAAACCTTGCTCAAAACCATGCTCGAACAACAGCCAGCCTTGATCGATGAGATAATGACGTGCATTGTCAGCAATGTGGCGAATATCAGCCAAGCCTTCATCGCCAGCCACGAGTGCACTTAACGGTTCAAAGCGCACATCACCTTGGCTCAAATGAGGATCGTTCTCTTCAATATAAGGCGGATTTGACACGATCACCGCAAATTGGCAACCCACTTCCAATGGCTCAAACCAACTGCCCGCTAAAAATGTCGCATTGGCAATAGATAAACGCGTAGCATTACGCGTAGCCAGTTGCTGGGCATCCGCCATTAAGTCGATACCAACCACACGACGATTTGGTAACTCGGAAGCCAATGCGAGCGCGATAGCTCCTGTCCCCGTCCCTAAATCCAGAATAGAGCCTTCACTCAACATCGCCTTATCTAAGGCTAGCTCAACAAGGCGTTCGGTATCAGGTCTTGGAATCAGAGTAGTTGGCGAGACTTCCAGCGGCAATGACCAGAACTCACGTTCTCCAACGATATAAGCCACTGGCTCTCCCGTCAGGCGGCGAGCCAATAATGCCTCAAATGGTGCCAACTCTTGTGCTGAAAGTTCTTTTTCAGGCCAAGTCATCAAAAATGAACGTGGTTTATCTAATGCGTGGCAAAGTAACACTGCAGCATCAAGAGGCGGCGAATCACTGCCGCTCTCTTGAAGCTGTAACGTGGCACGCTTTAGTGTGTTTTCAACACTATTTGTTACCGACATTAACTTAGTTGTTCTCTGCTAAAGCCGCTAATTGATCCGCCTGGTGTTCTTGAATCACTGGCTCAATCAAGCTCGCAAGATCCCCTTCCATGACTTCACTCAAACGGTAAATCGTTAGGTTGATACGGTGATCAGAAACACGCCCTTGAGGGTAGTTGTAAGTGCGGATACGGTCACTACGATCACCCGAACCTAATAGGTTACGACGTGTATCAGAGACTTCTGCCGCTCGGCGCGCTTCTTCAGCTTGCACGATACGAGCCGCTAGAACAGCCATCGCCTTCGCTTTGTTCTTATGTTGCGAACGCTCGTCTTGACACTCAACCACGGTCCCCGTTGGTAAGTGAGTAATACGAATTGCAGAGTCAGTGGTGTTTACGTGCTGACCACCTGCGCCTGACGCACGGAAAGTGTCAATTTTAAGATCCGCTGCTTTGATTTCCGGTAAATCTGCTTCTGGAATTTCCGCCATCACAGCAACAGTACACGCCGAGGTGTGTACACGGCCTTGTGATTCTGTTTCAGGAACACGCTGTACTCGGTGACCGCCTGACTCAAACTTCAGTACGCCATAAGCACCGTCACCGGTGACTTTCGCGATCATCTCTTTATAGCCGCCTTGTTCTGACTCATTGCAGCTCATCACTTCAATGCGCCAACCTTTTTTCTCAGCAAACTTAGAGTACATGCGGAATAAGTTGCCCGCGAAAATACCCGCTTCATCGCCACCCGCTCCAGCACGGATTTCTAAGAAACAGTTACGCTCATCGTTTGGATCTTTCGGTAACAATAGAATTTGCAGCTCGTCATTAAGACGTTCGATAGCTTCTTTAGCTTCTTTGATTTCTTCCTGAGCCATTTCACGCATTTCTGCGTCATCTTCTTTCGCCATCTCTTCTGCGGCTTCAAGATCCTCTTGAGCTTGCTGATAAGCTTGGAAGCATTTTGTCACTTCTTCGAGCTGAGAATACTCTTTTGACAGCGCGCGGAATTTATCTTGGTCACCAATGACACCAGGATCACCCAGTAGGTGTTGAACTTCTTCATAACGTTCTACTAGCGTTTCTAGCTTAGTAAGAATAGAGGCTTTCATATAATTAACTCAGGGTTTAGTTATCGCGGGTCTTCAAGACCCAAACTTTGTCTAATAATGGCAAGCTTAGCTGGCTCACCTTGCTCTGCCGCAGTTTGTAATGCTCGTGTTGGGGTATGAATTAGCCTGTTGGTGAGCTTATTACTCAGTTCCAGCAACACTTTTTCTGGATCGCCCCCCGCAGCAAGAGCTTGAATACTTTTCGCTAACAGATCTTCACGGATCTCATTGGCGTTGGTGCGATACTGACGAATACTATCAACACCTTGTAGCGAGCGCAGCCACGTCATAAACGCCGCACTCTCTTCGCTGACAATCGCTTCGGCCTGAATCGCTTCAACTTTACGCTGCTCGATATTACTATCGATAATCGATTGCAAGTCATCAACCGAGTAAAGATAAGCGTCATTGATGTCGCCCACCTGCGATTCAATATCACGCGGAACTGCAATATCGACTAAAAGCATAGGTTGATAACGACGACTTTTCAGTGCCGTCTCCACCATACCTTTACCAATGATCGGTAGTGGACTCGCCGTTGAACTGATCACAATATCAGCACGCGCCAGATGCTCAGGAATCTCTGGCAAGCTGATCACTTCCGCACCAAATTGTTCAGCAAGTACCATTGCGCGCTCTCTGGTTCGGTTTGCAACAATCATTTTTGTGCAACCATTCGCGGCAAGATGTTTCGCTACCAACTCAATCGTTTCACCCGCTCCCACTAGCAAAACGGTCGACTCGCGTAATGACTCAAAGATATGCTTCGCCAACGTACACGCCGCATAAGCCACTGATACAGCATTACCACCGATATCAGTTTCGGTACGGACGCGTTTCGCTACCGAAAAGGTTTTTTGAAACCATTTTTCCATCGCCGCGTTAACCGCATGACCATCGCGCGAATCTGAAAATGCTTGTTTCACCTGCCCTAAAATTTGTGGTTCACCCAAGACTAGCGAATCCAAACCGCACGCTACGCGCATCAAATGACGTATTGCGGCTTGCTCTTCATGAATATACAAACTGGGTTTTAGCTCTTCTGCGCTGACTTGGTGGAACTGTGCAAGCCAATCAATAACCTTGTTTCTACTCGATGGTTTTACATCACAATAGATTTCAGTTCGGTTACAAGTAGAGACTATCACACCACCACTAACATGAGGGCTTTCAGAGAGTTGCCTTAGCGCTTGCGGTAGTTTATCCGGCCCAAACGCGACTTTCTCGCGTAGTTCTACAGAAGCCGTATTATGATTGATACCGATAGCAAGCAATGACATGTACTGTGTGTTCTCTGAATCTGGTTATGTGAAAACAGGGACGGAATTTTACTTGATGCCCCCCATTAATAAAAGAGGATCGCTAAACTGTTTTTACTCAACGCTCATTTAAATGGGTTTTACGGCGCGTAAATTGATGATTCTACCCTATTTATCATGCCGATAGGTTGAATAGCATTACAAACTCAGAATTTTGCATGACGAAACAAGAGTAACAAGACTTTTCAATGCTATAGTATTGCCTTAGATATTTGGCTGTTAAGGAACTGAGTCCACTATGTCTTTACGACTACTCAAAAAACTCCCTTCTCTACTATTTTCCCTTGCGCTACTCGCAGGCTGTAGTTCGATACCCGACAGCGAAACCAACGTAGAATGGCAAGCTCACCAACAAAGACTGGAGAGAATCAATGAGTATAAAGCCACAGGCAAGCTGGGTTACATCTCTCCACAACAGCGAGAATCCTTGAGTTTCTACTGGCAAAACGGGGCGCAAAATAGTGAATTGCGGTTGAGTACGTTTTTAGGGCAAACCGTACTAAACATGACCATCACGCCATCAGTAGCAACGGTGAAAACTTATGACGATAAAACTTACCGTGATCAAAGCGCAGATCGACTGATTGCACAATTAACCGGGCTAAGCCTTCCTGTAGAGCAACTCAATGACTGGTTACTTGGCAAACCTACCAATGCCGATAGCTACACCCTCAACGAGACCCAGACACTCGCCACATTAACCAAAACAATTAATGGGCAAACTTGGCAACTTATCTACACCAGTTACCAAGATGTTTCCTTCCTAGGTACGGCCTTACCTGTCCCTAGCAAGGTCAAACTGAAGCAAAACGACACCACTATCAACTTGATCATCTCCAAGTGGACTTTGAACTAATGATTCACGAAACCACTCATTGGCCTTCACCAGCCAAACTGAACCTTTTTCTATACATCACGGGTCGCCGTGCAAACGGCTATCACGAACTGCAAACCTTATTTCAGTTTGTCGACCACTGTGATGACTTGACGATCACCGCAAATGACAGCGGTCAAATAACTTTAACGCCGGATATACCCGGCGTCGCGCTGGAAGATAACTTGATTTGGCGCGCGGCTGTCGCTTTACAACAGCACACTGGCTGCAAGTATGGCGCTGATATTGAGCTCAACAAAATTCTACCAATGGGGGGTGGCATTGGCGGGGGGTCATCAAACGCAGCGACCGTCCTCGTTGCTCTCAACCATTTATGGCAAACCCAGTGCAGTGAAGATCTACTGGCGGAAATAGGACTCAAACTCGGTGCCGATGTCCCCGTATTTGTGCGCGGTCATGCGGCGTTTGCCGAAGGTGTGGGGGAAGAAATTATCGATGTTGAACCGAAAGAGAGCTGGTATTTAGTCGTCAGACCTGATGTAAGTATCGCTACCGTCGATATTTTTACTCATCCTGATTTAACCCGTAACACGCCTAAACGCCCGTTATCCCTACTTCTAGCACAGGATTACGGAAACGATTGCGAAAAAATTGTGCGAATGCTGTACCCAGAGGTTGATAAGCAACTTTCATGGCTGCTACAATACGCGCCGTCAAGATTGACGGGTACTGGATCGTGCGTTTTTGCCGAGTTTTCAACCGAAAAAGCTGCACAAGATGTACTCGCACTACTTTCTGGCAATGTGTCGGCATTTGTGGCTAAAGGAAACAATATTTCCCCCCTATACCAGACACTGGCTAAGTACCGTTTAGCCCACAACTCATCTATTTAAAACTGGACGCAAACCTGAGGTTTCCACCGTGCCTGATATGAAGCTATTTGCTGGTAACGCAACACCTGAACTAGCCCAACGTATTGCTGATCGTCTATACATCTCTCTTGGTGACGCAAGTGTTTCTCGTTTCTCTGACGGCGAAGTCGCTGTACAAATTAACGAAAACGTACGTGGTAGTGATGTATTTATCATCCAATCAACTTGTGCACCAACCAACGACAACCTAATGGAACTTGTCGTAATGATTGATGCAATGCGCCGCGCTTCTGCGGGCCGTATTACAGCAGTAATCCCTTACTTTGGTTACGCTCGCCAAGACCGTCGTGTACGTTCTGCGCGTGTGCCAATCACTGCGAAAGTAGTGGCAGACTTCCTGTCTAACGTAGGTGTAGACCGCGTTCTAACTATCGACCTACACGCAGAGCAAATTCAAGGCTTCTTCGATGTACCAGTAGATAACATCTTCGGTACACCAGTGCTGCTGGATGACATGCAGTCACGTGGTCTAGAAAACCCTGTTGTGGTTTCTCCTGATCTAGGTGGTGTTGTTCGTGCTCGCGCAACTGCAAAAGCACTAGGCGATATCGACATTGCTATCGTTGACAAACGTCGCCCACGTGCAAACGTTTCTGAAGTAATGAACCTAATCGGTGACGTTGAAGGTCGTGACTGTGTGATCGTTGATGACATGATCGATACAGGTGGCACTCTATGTAAAGCAGCTGAAGCGCTTAAAGAGCGTGGTGCAAAACGTGTATTCGCTTACGCAACTCACGCTGTATTCTCAGGCAACGCTGCAGACAACATTAAGAACTCTGTACTAGACCAAGTGATCGTGACTGACTCAATCACTCTGTCTAAAGAGATGGAAGCAACAGGCAAAGTAACCACTCTGAGCCTATCTCGCATGTTAGCTGAAGCGATTCGTCGTATCAGCAACGAAGAGTCTATCTCTGCAATGTTCAACTAATCCAACCGATTAGCACGTTTTCAAGACACCCCTTTTAAGGGGTGTTTTTTTATTCCGCCAGTATAGCAACTCGCCCAATCTCGCCTGATTGCGATTTTGTGTGCTATCATACTGCGCTTTTTGAGATTCCAGAGAGATCCTAACCTTGACTCAACAGATCAAACTTCTTGTCGGACTGGCTAACCCTGGCCCTGAATACGCTAAGACTCGCCATAATGCGGGTGCTTGGGTGGTTGAGGAGTTAGCTCGCGTTCATAACGTTACGCTAAAGAATGAGCCAAAGTTCTTTGGTCTTACTGGACGTATCATGGTAAATGGTGAGGATCTACGCCTATTGATCCCAACTACTTTTATGAACCTATCTGGCAAAGCAGTCTCTGCGCTGGCTAAGTTCTACCAAATTAAACCAGAGGAAATCATGGTCGCTCATGATGAGCTAGACTTGCCTCCTGGTGTCGCTAAATTCAAAAAAGGCGGCGGCCATGGTGGTCACAATGGTTTACGTGACACCATTAGCAAATTAGGCAACAACAAAGAGTTTTATCGTCTCCGCATTGGCATTGGCCATCCGGGACACAAAGATAAAGTGGCTGGTTATGTGCTAGGCAAGGCTCCTGCGAAAGAGCATGAGCAATTAGAAGCAGCAGCTGATGAAGCTGTTCGCTGTCTCGACATCTTACTAAAAGATGGTCTAAGCAAAGCACAAAACCGCTTACACACGTTCAAAGCTGAATAAGGTTACAATCATGGGTTTTAAATGTGGCATCGTTGGTCTACCAAACGTTGGTAAATCAACTCTGTTCAATGCACTAACTAAAGCGGGTATCGAAGCAGCAAACTTCCCGTTCTGTACTATCGAACCAAACACTGGTGTGGTTCCTGTGCCAGATCTACGTCTAGATGCGTTGGCAAAAATTGTGAACCCTCAGCGCGTACTGCCAACAACAATGGAGTTCGTTGACATCGCTGGTCTTGTGGCTGGCGCATCTCGTGGTGAAGGTCTAGGTAACAAATTCCTAGCAAACATCCGTGAAACTGACGCAATTGGTCACGTTGTTCGTTGTTTTGAAAACGAAAACATCATTCACGTTGCTGGTAAAGTATCACCAATCGAAGATATCGAAGTGATCAACCTTGAACTAGCACTTGCTGACTTAGACTCTTGTGAGCGTGCAATTCAACGTAACGCGAAAAAAGCCAAAGGCGGCGACAAAGACGCTAAGTTCGAACTAACAGTACTAGAAAAGCTACTGCCAGTTCTAACTGAAGGTGGTTCTGCGCGTACAGTTAATCTGGCCAAAGAAGAGTTAGCGGCAGTAGGTTACCTAAACTTCCTAACGCTTAAGCCTACGATGTACATCGCTAACGTCAACGAAGATGGCTTCGAGAACAACCCATACCTAGATGCAGTTCGTGAGTTTGCAGAAAAAGAGAACAACGTAGTAGTTCCTGTTTGTGCAGCGATTGAATCAGAAATGGCTGAACTAGAAGATGACGAGCGCGAAGAGTTCCTAGCAGACATGGGCATCGAAGAACCAGGTCTAAACCGCGTGATTCGCGCAGGCTATGAGCTACTTAACCTACACACTTACTTCACAGCAGGTGTTAAAGAAGTTCGTGCATGGACTATCCCTGTAGGTGCAACAGCACCTAAAGCTGCGGGTAAGATCCATACTGACTTTGAAAAAGGCTTTATCCGTGCCGAAGTTGTTGGCTATGATGACTTTATCCAGTTCAACGGCGAAAGCGGTGCTAAAGATGCAGGTAAATGGCGTCTTGAAGGTAAAGAATACATCGTAAAAGATGGTGATGTAGTGCACTTCCGCTTCAACGTATAATTAACTGCCTAATTTTTGCGCAAGTTATTGAGTTTAAAAGCCAGCTTCATTGCTGGCTTTTTTATACCACTCAATATCACGACTATTTAAATCATCATGTCGATGTCATTTTGTTAGCAGTTTTCGATCATTAACGCGCCTCTTTGCTTAAAAAGGAATCGAACGATTCATTTATCCGAATTTCTTCAAAAAAACTATTGACGGTTCTCGCTCAGATACGCATAATGCGCCCCGTTCCCAACGAGACGACAACGAATCAGAAAGGAACGAAAACAACATGGTAATGGCTACGTAGCTCAGCTGGTTAGAGCACATCACTCATAATGATGGGGTCACAGGTTCGAATCCCGTCGTAGCCACCATTCCTAAATGTTCTTTCAAGAGCAATTAGGAATAGATGCGGAAATGGCGGAATTGGTAGACGCACCAGATTTAGGTTCTGGCGCCGCAAGGTGTGAGAGTTCAAGTCTCTCTTTCCGCACCATGTTTTAACTGTCTTTGGACAGTTGCCTGCAGGTCTATCGCCAAGCGGTAAGGCAGCGGCTTTTGATGCCGCCATTCCCTGGTTCGAATCCAGGTAGACCTGCCACTAATTAAAGTGAAAACCTTTTGAAAAAGGGGTTGTCACTCAGAGCGTGAAGGTTTATATTGTCTCGCTCACAAGATGGCTACGTAGCTCAGCTGGTTAGAGCACATCACTCATAATGATGGGGTCACAGGTTCGAATCCCGTCGTAGCCACCATTCTTTCCTTGAGAAAGAAACAAATTAAACTGTTAGTTTTTACCAATTAACTATCAGTTATGTAGATTCAAGACGCGGAAGTGGCGGAATTGGTAGACGCACCAGATTTAGGTTCTGGCGCCGCAAGGTGTAAGAGTTCAAGTCTCTTCTTCCGCACCATCTTGAAATAATCTACACCCAAATTATGCGGAAATGGCGGAATTGGTAGACGCACCAGATTTAGGTTCTGGCGCCGCAAGGTGTGAGAGTTCAAGTCTCTCTTTCCGCACCATAATTTGATAGTCTAACGACTATGCCCTGCAGGTCTATCGCCAAGCGGTAAGGCAGCGGCTTTTGATGCCGCCATTCCCTGGTTCGAATCCAGGTAGACCTGCCATTATTCACCTATGAAAATAGGTAACGTTATTGATGTTATGCCAATTACATCAGTAACTAAAAAAGATGCGGAAATGGCGGAATTGGTAGACGCACCAGATTTAGGTTCTGGCGCCGCAAGGTGTGAGAGTTCAAGTCTCTCTTTCCGCACCATTGGCTACGTAGCTCAGCTGGTTAGAGCACATCACTCATAATGATGGGGTCACAGGTTCGAATCCCGTCGTAGCCACCATATTAAACTGACAGTTGATCGTTTAACTTTCAGTTACGTAGAGATTCAAGACGCGGAAATGGCGGAATTGGTAGACGCACCAGATTTAGGTTCTGGCGCCGCAAGGTGTGAGAGTTCAAGTCTCTCTTTCCGCACCATCTTGAATTAATCTATAAACAAATTATGCGGAAGTGGCGGAATTGGTAGACGCACCAGATTTAGGTTCTGGCGCCGCAAGGTGTAAGAGTTCAAGTCTCTTCTTCCGCACCATAATTTGATAGTCTAATGACTATAACCTGCAGGTCTATCGCCAAGCGGTAAGGCAGCGGCTTTTGATGCCGCCATTCCCTGGTTCGAATCCAGGTAGACCTGCCATTATTTATAGGTTCAGTGGATTACATCTTTTTGATGCCTCGTCTATTGTCCCTGGCTCGGCTCTTAGTAGCCTGCCATTACAACTTCATATGGCTTATACCAATTAGCGGTATGAATATAAAACAGATGCGGAAATGGCGGAATTGGTAGACGCACCAGATTTAGGTTCTGGCGCCGCAAGGTGTGAGAGTTCAAGTCTCTCTTTCCGCACCATTATTCGATAATCCTAGATTATCATCTGCAGGTCTATCGCCAAGCGGTAAGGCAGCGGCTTTTGATGCCGCCATTCCCTGGTTCGAATCCAGGTAGACCTGCCATTATTTATAGGTTCAGTGGATTACATCTTTTTGATGCCTCGTCTATTGTCCCTGGCTCGGCTCTTAGTAGCCTGCCATTACAACTTCATATGGCTTATACCAATTAGCGGTATGAATATAAAACAGATGCGGAAATGGCGGAATTGGTAGACGCACCAGATTTAGGTTCTGGCGCCGCAAGGTGTGAGAGTTCAAGTCTCTCTTTCCGCACCATTATTCGATAATCCTAGATTATCATCTGCAGGTCTATCGCCAAGCGGTAAGGCAGCGGCTTTTGATGCCGCCATTCCCTGGTTCGAATCCAGGTAGACCTGCCATTATTTATAGGTTCAGTGGATTACATCTTTTTGATGCCTCGTCTATTGTCCCTGGCTCGGCTCTAAGTAGCCTGCCATTATTCACCTATGAAAATAGGTAACGTTATTGATGTTATACCAATTACGTCAGTAACTAAAAAACATGCGGAAATGGCGGAATTGGTAGACGCACCAGATTTAGGTTCTGGCGCCGCAAGGTGTGAGAGTTCAAGTCTCTCTTTCCGCACCATATACATCGAACCCAGCTTTATGCTGGGTTTTGTGTTTTTGGGCGTTTAATCTTCACCGCCCTTTCAACTCCTACCTAATGAATATAACCCTACTCTTAAGCATAAAAAAACCAGCCCGAAGGCTGGCTTTTTAGCGATGGTGAATACTTAACCTAGTAAGCCCAATGCAGAGTTAGGCGCTTGCTTGGCTTGCGCCAGTACTGAGCTTGAAGCTTGGCTAAGGATTTGAGATTTAGTCAAGGCTGTCGTCTCTTTCGCAAAGTCGGTATCTTTGATACGGCTCTTCGATGCATTCACATTTTCATTGATGTTATCAAGGTTATTGATCGCATGTTCAAAACGGTTTTGGAATGCACCCAGCTCAGCACGGTGACTATCTACAAATTTAAGCGCAGAGTCTACAATAGCGACTGACTCTTGAGCTCCCGCAACTGACGTCACGTCAATTGTATCAACCGTGACTGATTTCGCTTCACCAAAGTTTAGCTCGCCAGCTAAACCGCCCGAGAAACTCACAGGGCCTGAAACCGTGTTGTTGTCAGCAAATACTTGAAGTTTGCCATCATCGCCCACTGAAGCCGTCACCATGTCAGTCTGACCATTAATATAAGTCGCTAACTCTTCGATATCGTCTCCCGCTTTAGCGGTGATATTGATGGTTTGCTCTGTGCCAGTTAGTTTATCTGTCAGCTTAATAGCAAGATCGCTAGCGTCAGATTTTACTTCCCAACTTGGATCTTTTGCCGTAGCGGCAACATAGCTATTACCACCCATCATTTTATTGTCACTACGCATATTGTTTAGCGTTAGCATTACCGCTTCACCATTGTCGGCACCAATTTGCATCGACTTAGTAGTAAACGTACCGTTAAGCAGCTTATTGCCACCGAATGACGTTGTTTCTGCAATACGGTTTAGCTCATCATTCAGTGCCGTCACTTCTTCTTGGATCGCTACACGCTCAGCTTTAGAGTTCGAGCCGTTTGCAGATTGCAGTGATAGGTCACGCATACGTTGCAAAATATTGGTCGTCTCATTCATCGCACCTTCAGCGGTTTGAGCAATCGAGACACCATCATTCGCATTGCGCACCGCTACATCTAGGCCGCGACTTTGAACATTCAAACGGTTAGAGATCTGTAGACCTGCAGCATCGTCTTTCGCGCTATTGATTTTAGAACCAGAAGATAAACGTTCCATCGACGTTTGCTGCGCGCTCGTTGCACTATTTAGGTAACGTTGTGCTGTCATTGCTGACACGTTTGTATTTACATTCACCGCCATGGTGGTTCTCCTGTTGATTTCCGTTGATGCGGAAGTTCCGAACGGTTTCCGACGTCTCGGTAAACCAAAAGTTCTCTCAAAGTAACCTTAATAGCGACGAGTGATTGATTAACTTTAGAGCATTTTTGAAAAACGCATAAAAAAGAGCCATTTAGTGGCAAATTGTTGAGCGGTATCTAAAAGCAGAAAAAAAAGATTAAAGTTTTCTAACTGATTGAAATGAATGGCGGAGTTTGGCGTGTTACAGCGAGAGTTCTAAGAATTTAGATAAAAGAAAAGCCCCATCCTTTGAGAGAACCGGGGCTATGGAGGTAGCCAATGTGGAGATCGAGAGAAATGATCACAGCTTGGCTGCCATGACATAAGTAAGCATTAATTAGGGGCAGGTTTTGAGAGAGAGCCCCGGCAAGCAGTTTACTTATGTTTGCCGCAATCACCCTGCTCACCCCACGTCTGGGATCGATGTGAGCAAGGCTACTTGCTGTTACTGCAATAGTGTCATTGCAGAGTTTGGCAACTGTTTTGCTTGAGCCAGAATTGAAGTACCAGCTTGTTGCAGAATTTGTGCTTTGGTCATTGCCGTTGTTTCTTTAGCAAAATCAGTATCACGGATTCGGCTGTTCGAAGACTCAACGTTTTCTTGGATGTTCGCCAAGTTATTAATGCTGTGACTTAGGCGGTTTTGTTTTGCACCAAGGTCCGCACGTTGTGAATCAACATATTTCAATGCTGAATCAACAATACCAACGGCATTTTGCGCGCCACCAACGCTTGTTACATCAATATCTTGCGTCGTAGTTCGCACACCTGGGCCTGACTCCAAGCCAAGATCACCAGCCAAACCACCGCTGAATGAGATGTTGCCTTGTAGATTTGGCTCCGCGGCAAATAGTTGCAGCTTACCGTCCTCATCTACCGATGCTTTAAGCAAGTCAGTTTGACCATTTAGGTACGTTGCTAGCTCTTCGATGTCATCGCCCACTTTGGCATTCACTGCAAGGTTGACCAGCTCACCACTTTTAGTCGTAAACTCAATCTTTAGATCGCTCTTACCTTGCGCCACACCCCAAGTGTTGTCTTTACCATTAGTGGCAACAAAGCTTTGTCCACCCATGCGGTAATCATCAGCACGCACACTGGTTAGACCCATAATCATTGCTTCACCTGAGCTGGCACCAATTTGGAATGACGCTTCACCAAATGAGCCATTCAGTAGCTTACGGCCACCAAAAGACGTGGTTTCCGCAATACGGTTCAACTCGTCTTGCAGTGCTGAAACTTCTTCGTTGATTGCTTCACGCTCTGAATCAGAGTTCGTGCCGTTCGCCGACTGTAATGATAGGTCGCGGATACGCTGCAGAATAGAGGTCGATTCGTTTAGAGCACCTTCTGCGGTTTGGGCGATAGAGATACCATCGTTGGCGTTGCGCATTGCCACGTCAAGACCACGAGACTGTGCAGTCAAGCGGTTAGAGATCTGCAGACCCGCAGCATCGTCTTTGGCACTATTAATCTTTTGACCAGATGACAAACGTTCCATTGACGTGTTCAGGTCACCCGTCGCTTTATTCAAGTAACGCTGTGCTGTCATTGCAGAGACGTTAGTATTTACTGTAATGGTCATAGGTTGCTCTCCTAGTGAGTTCGCAAGTACTCGCGAAGCGGTCAGCTTGATCTCATTGGGAAGCACTGACCGTAAATGACTTGCTAAGTAAGCGACTGCCTACTTAAAAACCGTTTAATTTAACTCTTGTTTATCTAATTCAATTAGCATGCCAACTAAGTAAAAACATAAAAATAATTTTATACATGATTATTTTCAATGAGTTAGACAAAAGGCATCTCTTATACCTATCGAACTCTTTCTACTCGTTTTCTACTTATTGCCGCTTTTTTGCCCCATCCATTGCCACGGTGAATTTATTCACCCTGTTTCTCTATAGATGGCACCACTGTCAAATTTCGCGCTTATGGCATTGCACATAAGGCTTATATGTAGTTAAACAGTGTTAAATCCTTTGTTTTACCAAAAGCTTGTTGAGATGCCTGTAGCGCGCGTGAGTTTTCATTAAACTCAATCACTGCTGCGGCATAATCAAGATCTTCAAAATTGCTCTTTGATTTCGCCAACGTCATTTTAAAATCTTGATGTTGTTGCTCTTGGATATCGAGAGTGCTTAAGCGTGCACCCACATCTGAACGCGCTTTGTTCATTTGAATAAAGCCCGCATGAAATTCTTGTACCACTCGCTGTAACTCTGCCGTGTTAGAAGCATCAGAGACCGAACCATCAGACAAATCTCGCGCCTCTTTAAAAGTTTCAAACAAGCTAACATTCTTCTGAGGTTTTAGGTCGATCACGTCGCCTTTGGTTATCTGACCTTTAACTTGAATCGATAGGTCACCATACTGAATCCCATCAGCAGGATTGAACTCATCAGCTTTGACTACGCTACCGTTCCGTTCTAACTGATAACCGTATTTTTCATTCGGCATATCAACAAAGGTAAGTTTGTACTCCGCTTTATCGTCACTATCGCTGTTAGTTGCACGTTCAAGCAGCAGTTCAGAGCCTTCTTGCAACTGATAGCTAGGCTTGTAATCACCAAAGGGATTGGCGACTTCCATAAATACCTTGTTGCCAGGGAAGTTAATTGGCATCTCCTGACTGTTAGAAATACGCATCTTTCTTTGATAGTCATCGCCCGAGTAACTGATGTTACCCGCCTTATCGCTAAAAAATGGCTGCACCTTTGCCTTGGTTCCGGAAAACACATAGTTACCAGACTCATCTTGTGTGTTGGCTAAAGTCAGTAGATTGCTAAACAGCTCTTCAATTTCACGACGTTTGGCTTGTCGATCCTCAGGTGAAAGTGAGCCGTTGATCATTTCCATCACGGTACGCTTCCCCTCATCGACATAGTCTTCAGCATTCGCCATGATCACCTCATTGTGCTGAAGGCGACTACGTGTCAGTACAATGGCATCAACATATTGTTGAAGCTGCTGACTTTGCTGACCAATATTTTGGATGTAGTGAGTGGCCAACGGGTTGTCACTTGGCTGCAAAAGCTTTTTGCCTGAGGCAAGTTGCGCTTGGTTGTGGTGAACCTTGCCTTCTTGTCTGCGCAAATCATTCTGTACTGATTGGTAGTTATGAAAGCTGGAAATTCTATTCATCATTTAGTCGCTCTCCTACCTTAGTGCCAAGATGGTATCGAAGGTTTCATTGGCGGCTTGCATCACACGCGATGAGGCCATATAAGCTTGTTGAAACTTCATCATATTGGCGGCTTCTTCATCTAGGTTGACCCCAGATATAGAGGCTATACGCTCCTCCGCCGATTCCTTTTCAATACGAGAGACATCGGTTAACTTAGAAGCGGTAGACAACTTCAAGCCAACATCCGTATTGAGGTCATGATAAATATCGATAATCGATGATTGACCGCCATTAAGGTGTTTATCAGTCTGCAGATACAACATCTTACGTAAGTTGCCGTTACCACCATCTGAAGGCACAAGGTTCGCAGTAAACTTGTCGTTTGGTAGTGCACCCTTTGAGAGGGTAAAACTCGTCCCTTGAACCGTAACCTCTCCTTTCGGTGGATAAGGCTGCGGCTGCTGCAAAACTTTGCCGTTTTTATCGGTAACGGCAAACTGGGTACCATCCGGCGAAATAATCACTTCAAACTCTTTTAGGTCACCGGCTTGTTGAATGTCAAAGCTGGCAGTACCTTGGGCAAATGTCGTGGATGCTTCATAGCTTTGTGCGGCAATCTTTGTCGCATCGGTGGTCGCTAACTGAATCTGACCCGCTCCAGAGCGCGTAGGACGAATAAGCACTCGTTCACCACTAGCAAGCCCTTGATTAATTTCGATACGTAATCCATCCACACTAATGGCATTGTCTTTCACCGCAACGGCGGAGCGTTCACCATCAGGGCGGGTAACATAATAGTCACTGCCATCGTACTGCAGCGAATACTCACCAGCTTTCAATGGAGTGACGTTTTCAATGTAAACCGCCAGATCCGCTTGGGAGTTTGAGGCAGTCACGACACGTGATTTAGCCGCAACCTGCGAGTTGATGTCGGTAAACAAGTTATCACCCACTTTGCCGTTCAAATCCAAACCTTGCGACTGAAGGTAGTTAACAGCATTAACGTAACCGATCGTCATTTTGCCTAGTTCATCAAGCACGTCAGGGATTTTTTCATCACGCATATCGAGCATGGCACCGATTTTCCCATCCATATCTTTGCTGGTGATCGGCTTAATGCCCTCGCCTTCGATCATTGCCAATCGACGCTGATGAACATCAGGAAAACCATCAACCAATGCAAGTTGGCTTGCTTCCGTGCCAGAGACCAAGGTATGACCATTGCCGATATGAACGTTAAAGCCTTCGCGATTTGAGCGGGGAGTCACGGTCACTTTAGTATATTCAGACAGTTCCGCGACGAGCTTTTCATGGGTATCCATCAAGTCGTTGTGTGGACCTGGGGTACGCATCATCAGACGATGAATATCACGAATTTCAGTACCAATTTGGTTGATGCGCTCTACGCCAAGCTCTAGTTTTTTGTTGACGACATCATGCTGACGACGAACATCTTCATAAAAGTCATTAAGATTCTGTGCGATTAGACCCGCCTTCTCTAGCACAACCTTACGTGAACCAACATCGTTTGGGCTGTCCGCTAACGACTTAACCGCGTCAAACCAACTGTTCATGTTTTCGGGAATTTTCTTTGACGAAACCGAAGAGAGCAAACCAGATAACATCTCCAGATCTTCTTCTGAGTCACGGCGCTTAGCAAAATTGGTCGTCGATAAGTTCAACTCATTCACGGCAAACTGATCCCATGAGCGGCGAACATTTTCCACATGCACGCCCATGCCGTAAGTTTGTCCACCAAACTGGCGCGGATCACTTGTTCCTTGTATAACAGATTGGCGACTATAACCTTCTGTATTAACGTTAGAAATGTTGTGACCAGTGGTATTGAGTTGTCTCTGAGCGGTTAAGACACTTTGTGTACCTAACCCCAAAAGATCCGACGCCATACTGCCCCCGAAAACCTAATAAAATCAGCATTTGCTGAGTAACTTATAGGTAACTAGCAAGTTATGTGCCAAAAGAAGAGAGCATTCAGCGTGGTGGGGTTGTTGGGCTCAACCGGGTGAGAAATGTGCGTCGAGAAACTTAAGAGAAAGTAAGGAACCTAGCGTCGAGCAATCTAAGCTCAACATTCTTAGATATAAAAAATCACCCGAAGGTGATTCTTACATCTGATCTATTTTCGATTTAACCCTTAACACCTTGTCTGCGTATTGAGGGTCAGTCGCATATCCTGCCTGATGGATCCCACGAATAAACTCTTCATTACTCCCACCATGACGCAGTGCGGTGGTGTAACGTGGGTTTTCATTAAGGAAGCGAACATAGTCGTTAAAGCTCTGCTCATAATCTTGATAAGCACGGAACGCCGCTTTTTCTTGTACAGGAACACCTTGGTGATACTCCAAGGTCTGTGTTGCAACCTTACTTCCAGACCAACTCTTGTCAGCCTTAATATTAAATAGGTTGTGACTATTACCGCGGCTGTTTGCCACCATTTTTTGCCCCCATCCCGTTTCCAATGCTGCTTGAGCAAGTAACAGTGATGAGTCCACACCTAAAGCTTTCGCGGCTTTATCAGCATAAGGCTTCATGGAGGCAACAAAAGATTCTGGAGAATCAAATCGGCTTGGCGATGGCTTCGACTGTGCGACCTCAGGAGCTTGTGCCACCACAGCAGTTTCACCATTTCGCTCTCGTACTTCTTGCTCATGACGAGCTCGATCTACTTTTTGCATTAGATGCTCAAAGTCGTTATCTCGAGCATTGGCACTCTGGTTTTCAATCGAGCCAGTGCTCAATTGAGCAACAATCATATCCGCAAGTCCAAGAGAACCCGATGAACTCAACTCACTCGCCATTTGATCATCGAGCATTTGGCGATAAAACTGCTGGTTTTGACTGTCCATCAGACCGGATTCGAAGGTCGCATTGGCATCACGCATTGACTTAAACAACATATTGGTAAAGATCGCTTCAAACTGCTTAGCAGCAGCCGACAACGCTTCTTTTTCGCTTTTCTCATCACCATTGACGGCTTGCTGACGAAGTCTGTCTAGCCCCGCCAAGTCGTTGATAAAACCAATGTCGTTACCGTTGTTAATCATGTGAATCCCTTAAATGATGATCAGTTGGCCTTCAATCGCGCCAGCTTGCTTGAGAGCTTGCAAAATCGCCATTAAATCGGAAGGAGCCGCACCCACTTCGTTCACAGCACGGACGAGGTCATCGAGCGTTAACCCTGGCTCAAACTTGAACATCTTGCCTTTTTCTTCCGTGACTTCAATATCCGAATCAGGCACGACAACCGTATCACCACCACTAAATGGATTAGGTTGACTCACGTTTAAATTCTCTTTAATCGCCACCGTCATACCACCATGAGTGACCGCAGCAGGTTTCAAGCGCACATGCTTACCAACGACGATAGTGCCTGTGCGAGAGTTAACAATTATTTTCGCAGAGCCTTCTGCTGGGTTGAACTCAAGATTTTCAACTGCGGATAGAAAAGCGACTCGTTGGCTGATATCTCTTGGCGCACGGATTTTAACCGACGTAGCATCAACCGCTTGCGCCATTTGTGGACCAAGGAAATTATTCACTGCATCAGCCATACGCTGTGCCGTGGTAAAGTCAGACTCAAGTAGGTTAAAGGTAATGTAATCACCGCGGCTAAATGGGGTCGGGATCTCACGTTCAACAATCGCGCCGTTCGAAATCATACCGGCAGTTGGGTTGTTACCAACGATTTTCGAACCATCGGCTCCCGTGGCACTAAAACCACTCACCACTAAGTTGCCCTGCGCAACGGCGTAAATTTGACCATCAAGACCTTTCAGCATGGTTTGCATTAGCGTACCACCACGTAGGCTTTTCGCTGAGCCGATAGATGAAACCGTCACATCGATACTCTGACCTTGCTTGGAGAATGCAGGTAACTCTGCGGTTACGATTACCGCTGCGACGTTTTTGGTTTTTGGTTTCGTGCCGGGCGGCAATTGGATGCCGAAGTTTTGCAACATGGCATTAAAGCTTTGGTCAGTAAAAGGCGTTGACTCTCCAGTACCCGGTAGGCCCGTCACTAGACCGTAACCTACCAATTGGTTGCTACGCACACCGGCCACTTGCGCTACGTCTTTAATACGCGCAGCATGTGCCGATGTCACGAACATAATCAAACTGGTAAAAAGGAGTAACGCTTTTTTCATTGTGATACCTGTAACTGGAAGACGATGTCAAAACACCGTCTTTAAATTGTGTTACAGAGATACATTGAAGAATCGTGCCAAGAATCCTGGTTCTTGCATATCTTGCTGAGTACCCGTCCCAGAGTAGCGAATACGAGCATTGGAAACGCGAGTTGAAGCAATGGTATTATCGTAGGTAATATCGTCCGGACGGATGGTGCCGCTTAAACGAATATACTCATCACCGGTGTTTAACGTCAGCCATTTTTCACCACGAATTACCAAGTTACCATTCGCTAATACTTCAATCACCTCAACGGTAATCGAACCCGATAAGCTGTTGCTTTGGTTGGCTTCTGAACTGCCGCTAAACTTGTTATCGTTGGAAAGGTTGTAGGAGAAATTGTAGTCACCAACATTAAGTTGCTTGCCACCCACTTCTAGTGGATCCATGTTTGCCGCATTGTTTTTCGACAAGTCAGCATCCGCACTCTTTGCCGCCTTCGTTTTTTCGTCTAGGGTCACGGTAATGATATCACCAATGCCGTGAGGCTTAGAGTCGTCATATAAGCTAGTAGAGCTTGCGGTATTAAATAGCGAGCCGGTCTCTGCTGCATAGTGCTCTGGTTGATGCTTTGGATGAATTGGCGCCCATGCAGGGTCGCCTGCAACCGGATCATTTCTGCCGCGCAAGGTATCAATAATCCCTGAACTGGTATCGCTAGACTTGTCCCCTTCAACCGCATCAACCGTGGTCGTGCCTTGAGTAACATCCGGCGTTTCAACTGGAGTATTAAACATTGAGCAACCTGACATAAGACTAATCAGGAGCAAAGGAAGAAAGCGCTTCATGTTGTTAACCTCTCAGACGTTATAGTTGCTGGTTAACAAAGCTCATCATCTTGTCTACCGCAGAAATAACTTTAGAGTTCATTTCGTAGACTCGTTGAGCTTCAATCATGTTCACCAACTCTTCAGTCACATTGACGTTAGAGGTTTCTAGCATTGATTGGCGAATATCACCAAAACCGTCTAGACCCGGTACCCCTTCTTGAGGATCGCCACTTGCACCTGTAGGTAAATATAAGTTCTGACCGATCGGTTCTAGACCACCCGGGTTAACAAAATCAACCGTTGTGATCTGACCTACTACTTGGTTATCTTGTTGACCACGTAAACGCACAGAGACTTCACCATCCGTACCGATAGTGATACCCACCGCATCTTGTGGGATGACGATTTCAGGCTCTAGTGCATAACCCGCACCCGACGTAACCAGCGCACCTTCATCATTCACAGTGAACTGACCGTTACGGCTATAACCAATGTTGCCATCCGGCATCAAGATCTGGAAGAAACCATCGCCTTCGATCATCATATCTAAGCTGTTGCTGGTCGTTTGCGCGTTACCATTGGTATGCACTTTTTGAGTCGCCACAACCTTTGAACCCGCCCCAAGCATTAAACCACTTGGTAGCTCCGTATTTTGTGATGACTGGCCACCCGCTTGGTTGATATTTTGGTAAAACAAATCTTCAAATACCGCACGGCTTTTTTTATAACCAACGGTTGAGGCGTTAGCTAAGTTGTTCGAAATCGTTGAAATGTTGGTTTGCTGCGCGTCTAAGCCAGTCTTACTTACCCATAGTGCCGGATGCATAACTCTCTCCTAAATATCTATTAGCTTGAACGAAGTAGCGAATCAGAAGCTTTGTCCATCTCTTCCGCTGTACTCATCATTTTGACTTGCATTTCAAATTGGCGTTGTAAGTCAATCAGAGCGGTCATCTCACCGATTGCGTTGACGTTACTTCCTTCAATTGCACCTGTGAGCAGTTTTACTGCACCGTCAGGCTCGTATGCGGTATTGGGATCTTTTGCTCTGAACAAGCCGTTTGCATCTTTGAATAGTGACTGATTATCAGGGCGAACAAGCTTGATACGGTCAACAACTTCCATTGCGTCGGCTGGAGCGCCTTGCGGAACGACTGAAATAGTACCGTCATTGCCGATTTCAACTTTACTGACTGGAATGGGAACGGTAATTGGTGCGCCAGTTTCCCCCATCACAAGATTGCCATTGCCACTGGTCAATAAACCATTGGCATCAATTTGGAGATTACCGTTGCGGGTTAAACCTTCTTTGCCCGTGTGATCCATCACTGAAATCCAACCCTCACCTTGGATGGTGACATCAAGATCTCGGCCGGTGGTGATCACACTGCCTTGTTGAAAGTTATGCCCTGGACGTTCCGTCATGCTAAATACGCGAGTTGGCAAACCATCGCCATACGCTTGCATAGAACGTGCTTGCGCCAAATCAGCACGGAAACCCGTGGTACTGACGTTTGCTAGGTTGTTCGCTCTAAGCTGCAAAGCTTGCATATTTTGCTTAGCTCCGCTCATGGCGAGAAACAGAGAACGGTCCATTAACTTGCTCCAAAAATCACTATTCGAAGCAAATAAAGCAATTGTTATGCCAATAAAATTACTTGTTATTTATCAGATAAATAGGAAGAAAAATCGACATAAGCATGCCGTTATAGAGGAAGGTTTTGCCTGCTAGTGGCAACGATGGCAACTTAGCGTTGCCGCTAAGTTGCCATTCAGATTAAGCACAAAGATTCTGCTCAAGGAGAATTAGCGAATCTGTAGGATGTTCTGTTGTAACTGGTTATGAACCTCTAGAGAACGCGAGTTCGCTTGGAAGTTACGCTGCGCCGAAATCAAGTCCACTAGCTCTTGCGTCATATCGATGTTTGACTGCTCAAGCGTACCGTTGTTGATGGTACCAAATGAACCTTTGTTCGACTCACCCCAGATTTTATCACCCGAGAACTGAGTTGAATCCCATTGAGTACCACCTTTCTTATCAAGACCTTGCTCGTTCGCAACGCGAACTAGTGCAACACGTCCTAAAGTGATGTTCTCACCGTTTGAGTAGGTTCCCAACACACTGCCATTCTCATCGAAGTCAATTTTAGTTAGGAAGCCCGTTGTCGCGCCATCTTCATCAAACTTAGTTAACTCAAAAGGTGCGGCAAACTGAGTAGCTGCATCAAGACCAAACGACAGTGTTTGGTTAATATCCGCACCGTTCATCTCAATTGGATTCGCTCCGGTACCAATCGGATCAGTCACGATGTTGTTGCCGCTGTTTAAGCTCGCAAGCGTACCATCGTTGTTGAACTTCATGGTGTGACCAACATGACCAGATGGTGTCGTCGCGTCACCACCAGCAATGTTAACTGGTTTCTCACCAGTCTTATCTGTCACCGTATAGTACGTCTGCCATGTGTTCGGTTGAGTCTGATCTTTCAAGTAGTACGTTGTCATCTTGTAAGACTGACCCATCGAGTCATAAATGGTTGAAGACGTCGAACGGTTATAGGTTTCTGGGTCACTGTAATCAAACAGAGCCGGATCTTTTAGATCACCATTAGCTGGAAGGTTTACACCCACCTCAATGTTTGCGGTCTGTTTAGGTTTACCAAACTCAGCAGGAATGTTTATCGGCGTTGGCTCATAAGAAAGTACTTCACCTGTATCCTGATTCACTTGATAACCCAGCAGGTATTCTTCGTTCGAAGTTACCATGTAGTTATCTTTGTTCAGGTGGAAAGCACCGTTACGAGTCAACTCGTTTTGCTGAGGGATCAGCCGATCTTTAGCTACCGAGAAAAAGCCAGTGCCAGATACACGTAAATCAAGAGGGTTATTGGTGTAAACACTTGAACCTTCGTGAAATTGTTGTGCGACTTTGTTTGCCTGTACACCTTGACCTGGAGCTGTCTTAGCATTGGTAAACAATGAGTTTGAGTAAACATCACCAAACTCTGCACGAGACTCCTTAAAACCAAAGGTGTTCGAGTTAGCTATGTTATTACTGGTTGTATTCAGATCTAACTGAGCGGAAGATAGCCCACTTAATGCAATATAAGACATTCCTAATTCTCCTATCTAGCTTGCGTTGTTACGCTTTGCCTACTTCGAGTACTTCAGCAAGTCGAACTGGCGACTCAAAGCCAGCCAGATTGAGCAGTACGTTACCATCACCTTTACCAAGTAGAACGCTGTTGACGTTTGCGTATGTCGATACTTCAAACTCTTTGCTTTCTCCCTCTAACAAGCCAGAGGCTTTCACCTTGTACTTGCCAGCTGGCAATGGGTTACCGTTTTCATCTTTTCCGTCCCAAACAACACGGTTATCACCAGCAGGTTTGGCTCCAACTTCAAACGTACGAACCAACTGGCCCATCTCGTTTTCAACGCGAACAAACATATTGTCTACGTTTTGGGGAAGCTTAACCATAGCTGCCATGGACTGACCATCTTGCTTGACACCAGCAGCTCCGGGAACGAGTACATCACGTCCCACAAGAGTCGACGCCTGCAGTGCTTGGTTTGATGTCATTGACGTATTCAGTGTTTCAAACTGAGTGTTCATTTTGCCAATGCCATCGACGGTGGCAAATGATGCCATTTGTGCAATCATCTGGTCATTGCCAACCGGCTTAAAAGGGTCCTGCTGAGCAAGTTGCTTAGTGAGAAGGGATAAAAAGTCTTCTTGTTTAAGATCCTGTTTACCCGTTGTCTCGTCTGTCTTCTTCTGATCTTGCAGGGCTTTAAGCTGGTCAACATAGGACAAGCCGTTTTGACCAACGTTGTTAATACCGGCCATACGTTACCTCCAATCCCTATTGACCCATCTGCAGCGTACGCAGCAGCATTTGTTTACTGGCATCTGCTAATTGCACATTCGTTTGGTATGAGCGAGAAGCAGAAATCATGTTGGCCATTTCTTCCATTACGTTAACGTTCGGCTTATAGATATAGCCTTCGTCATTCGCAAGTGGGTGATCAGGGTTGTATTCCGCATTAAGCGGCTTGTCACTCTCAACAATACCCAACACCTTCACCGGCACCGTTTGGTCTTGACCATACTTTGCCTTACTTAACTCAGCACCAAACACAGCATGACGCGCTTTGTAGGTGTCTTTCGCTGAGCTAGAGACGCTATCTGCATTCGCCAAGTTGCTTGAGGTTGTATTTAGACGAACGGATTCAGCACTCATTGCAGAACCTGTCACATTGAATACGTTAAATAAGCTCATCTAATTTATTCCCCTTTGATTGCTTTGGTTAAGTTCTTGAATTTACTTCCTAGGAAGTCGAGTGATGCTTGATGTCTGATTTGGTTTTGCATAAACAAGTTACGCTCTAAATCCACATCGACAGTATTGCCATCCCCCGTGTCAGGTTGAGTTGGAAGTCTATAAAGCACTTCACCTGTTACCTGAGTAGAGGCAGGAATATGCCGACCATCGGTACGGCTAAGACCAATGCTTGCCTCCGAACTTGCCGCCTGTAATGCCTTTTTAAAATCCATGCCTTTTGCTTTGTAACCCGGCGTATTAGCTTGCGCGATATTGGTTGAGATGACCTCAGCGTTACGCTCACGTACGCCCACCGTGTATTGGTGAACGCCTAATGCCTTGTCAAAAGAAATAGCCATGTTTGCCTCTACTTAAGAACTGACCGTTATTACCAGTTAATAAAGCAAAATGCGTACCAGTTTTAAATGAGTACTCAAAATTTGCTTTATCAGCGATTTACGCAGCAATAACCACGCCAACTTTAAATCTCAGTCACACGTAGAATTGCCTTAGAAATGTCTTGCTCAGTATACGAGTGATTTATGCAAGGCACAAAAAAGCCCAGCATTCGCTGGGCTCTATCAAACTCGGTACAAGATAACTATTTTAGCTTGTAAATAATGCCAGGGTTACAACGAACCATTTCAAATCGGTCAGTTAACCCCGTCAACGATTCAGAAGCTCCCAATAACAAATAACCACCAGGGTTAAGGCTGTTTGCCATTTGATTGAGCACTTTTGATTTCATCTCAGGAGAGAAATAAATCAATACGTTACGGCAAAAGATAACATCAAACTTACCGAGCAAAGCGTAGCTATCCATCAAGTTTTGCGGACGGAAGTTAACAAGACGCTTCGCATTGTCTTTGATTTTCATACGACCATCGCCTGCATCTTCAAAAAAGGTGCGACGACGCTCAGGAGAAAGACCACGACCCAGTGCAAGATTATCGTAGACACCTGCACGGCACATATCGAGCATACTGGCTGATATATCCGTTGCGGTAATCGATACGCTTGGCAACATACCAGGCTTACGCTGTTGCGTTTCCAAAATGGTCATTGCCATTGAATAAGGCTCTTGACCAGAGGAACTTGCCGCTGACCAAATTTTAATCGGACGCTTATTTGCAGCAAGCTCCGGTAAAATTTTGTCAGCCAACACAGTAAACGGGTATGCATCGCGGAACCAAAGTGTTTCATTGGTGGTCATCGCGTCTACAGCGGCAATGCGTAATTCTCGGTTGCGACCCGAGATCACATCACGCAATAGATCAGAAAGCGACGCCAACTTAAACTTTACAACCAGTGGGCTTAGGCGACTTCTTACTAAATACTGCTTACTTTCTCCCAGTACAATACCGCACTGAGATTCTAAAAAACGGCTAAATTCACGATACTCTTGATCGCTTATAGTTATCGCTGTCATTAAGTTCTCTTTATTTTACAAGTGCAGTCTTCACTGCATTACCAAGTTCATCAGGGTTAAACTTAGCAATAAATGCGTTCGCACCTACTCGTTCTACCATGGCTTGGTTAAATACCCCACTCAAAGAAGAGTGTAAGATAACATATAGATCTTTGAGATCAGCATGGCGACGAATTTCTGCTGTCAACGTGTAGCCATCCATTTCAGGCATTTCAATATCAGAAATAACTAACGATATTTGCTCGTACACGCTGCCTTGCTCTGCCATTTCAAGCAGCTTTTCGTAAGCCTCTTTGCCATCTTTCACCGAGACAACTTCAAAACCAATTGAGGTAATCGCTCGCTCAACTTGCTTACGCGCAACCGTCGAGTCATCGGCAATAAGAATACGGCGCACCAGCGGTTTTTCCGCTTCTGCTTTCTCAATTTCCTGACCGATATTGCTATCCATGGTTTCATCCACAGGTGCAATCTCTGCCAGAATTTTCTCAACATCCAGAATTTCAACCAGTTCATTATCAATGTTGGTCACTGCGGTTAGGTAGTGAGCTTTACCTGAACCTTCTGGTGGCGGCAAAATCGCCTCCCAGTGCATATTAATAATGCGCTCTACCGAAGTCACCAAAAACGCTTGGATACTACGGTTAAACTCTGCGATGACAACAAATGCTTTGTCGACATCTGTTGTTGGTCGTCCGCCAATGGCTAAGCTTAAATCAATCACCGATACGGTATGGCCACGAATATGCGCCACGCCTTTAACTAGTGGGTGAAGGTTTGGCATTGAAGTAAGCTTAGGACACTGAAGAACTTCTTTAACCTTGAACACGTTAATACCATAACGTTGACGTCCCATTAGACGGAATGTCAATAGTTCCAATCGGTTTTGACCGACGAGTTGCGTACGCTGATTCACAGAATCAAGAATACCCGTCATAAGCTCATCTCCATTTCAAACATTCAAGTAAAAAAGTGGTAATCTATTGCAGGTCATGAAACCCGAGAAACCGAATGATATATTCTAAATCATACTTTTCTACAATTTCCACAACCAAACTGTTTTTATATCTCAATAGAGTATCAATCGTTATCGGCCTATCGGCGGTATTCTTTAGTTTTTCGGCTTTATCTGCCACTAATGAGCAAATACAAGCGATTCAAAAAACCGCACAAGAGTACATATTAAACAGTATTGAACAACCTATTGGTGGTGCTCTCGAAGCACAGGCAGCTAACGTTGACAGCCGAGTTTTTGCGACTGACTGCCCATCAGGGCTAACCGCCTCATCCAAGTCAACCAATTCTAATGCCAGTAATATTACTGTGTTAGTCTCTTGTGACCAAGAAGATTGGCGACTTTATGTGCCAGTAAGAGTAACTCGAACCGGCCCTCAAGTCTCGCTTGTTTCACCACTTAGTCGCGGGCAAATTATCGCCGCTCAAGATGTCACCATCAGTATGGTAGACTTGCAGCGCTTAAGGCGGCAAGGATTTTCCACAATAAATGCTGTTATCGGAGCAAAAGTGAAGAAAAACCTCCGCGCTGGCGAGATCATCGAGCAACGCGACATTTGTGTGGTTTGCCGCAATGACATCGTAACGATCAAAGCGGTGAAATCAGGTATGACCATCACCACCAAAGGGGTTGCGCTCTCTGATGGATCCCATGGTGAGCAGATAAAAGTGAAAAATAGTAAATCTAACCGTATAATTGATGGCAAAGTGACCGACATATCCGAAGTGACCGTTATTTTCTAACGCACCTTCGACGGTAAGAATCAATTGAGAAATATTGCTAAAGGTCTGTCCATCTCTGCCGATATGGTCAGTACAGGAATCTCAATTTAATGAAAGGCTTTCTAAATGGCAGGTATAGATAATATTCGCGCAGGGCAAACGCTCGCGACCAACACACGCAGTGCATCTCGAAGTAGTGATAGCTCTACATCAACATCCACTTCGGCGGCGAAAACTCATTCTGCACCACAAGATGCAGTATCATTGAGCTCGGAAGGTAAAGCGGTTGGCGCGATGCACAATCAAATGGTTAGTCAGCCAAGCTTTGATCAAGCTAAGGTAGCCGCGATAAAAGAAGCGATTGCCAATGGCTCTTATACCGTTGACCCAGAGAAACTCGCCGATAATATGATCAAGTTCGAAAAAGAACTTGGTGGATTATAGTTGAGAGGTTAAATGGCGACTTTAAAAAGTTTGGTAGAATTTCAGTTAAAAAGTGCCAGTGAACTTTCTGAGTTGTTAGAGAAAGAGCAAGTAGCCATTGCTCAGCGTAGCGCAAAAGAGATTGAGTCTATCGCGCATCAAAAAAATTCCTTAGTGCTCCAGTTGCAAACCACTGATGAAAGGATTGCTCGCCATCCAGAAGTAGAAAGCCTGAAAAGCGATCCTGAGTTAGTGGTTTTTGTCGATCAAATTCGCCACACCATAACCGAGTGCCAACAACTCAATGACGTAAACGGTGAAGCACTGCAAAGAGCCCAATTAAGTTTCAATAAACTTGATAATCTAATGAAGCAGAGCCAAGGGAAAATGGGCATGACTTACACTGCCAAAGGTCATACTCGAAATGTTTCCACTCTCGGCACCAACCTCAAAGCGTAAAGCACTAAGACGAAATAGCAAAAAAGCGGCAATCCAATTGCCGCTTTTTGTTATATAGAGATTAGAGACAGAGATCAGAACAAGGTTTGCTGACGCTTTTCTGGAACTTGCTGTACTTCACCATAGTCACGCAGTTTATTCATTTTTTGAATATCAAGACGTAACTCCGTCACGTAAGTATCACCAACTTTGTAGCTACGTACTACCTCGGCACCGCGAATCACACCATCAACAGCACCAGAGGTAAGCTCTGTACCTAGACGCTGATCTTTCAAGTCCGCACGGCCGCTGACACGCATACCATATACCTGCTCAGCCAACTCACGATAAGCATCAATTTTCGACGCTCGCATCGCTCGCACTTGCTTCTCTTCTTCATCACGTCCCTTTTGCTCGCTAATGCTGGCATAACCAACCGCGCTAAGCCAATCATCAGGACGCATTTGGCTAAATGGCTGACACCCAATCAATGTCATTGAGATCAACAACAATAATAACTTTTTCATCTCAACTCCTATGGACGAAGAATCACAGTGTATGGCTGACGTATAGTCGGGTCTGAACGAATCAAAACACCATCCTGTGTACGAATACTGTTAAGCGTATCAAGATCGCGACCAATACGATCGGCAGGAAGGAAACCTTGCGCCGAAGCAACCACGATTCTAGATTGCATTCCCACTACACGAGCGTTAACCAGTACCCCACCTTCTTGGCGCAGCATTGTTCCAGTCAAAACATATTGAATGTCTTGCTCTTTTGCGAGATCTTTCCAGTCACGGCTGAATGCAAAATCCCCTTGCTGAGTCACTTGGATACTGCCCGTGGTTTTGTAGTCGACAACCTTAAAACCACGACGTTGAAACTGATGAATAAAACCTTCTGATACGGAATTACCCAGCCAGTTGGTTGCATCCATGTTTTGCAAATCCACGAATGACGTAACAGCAATCGGCGTGCGCGCCGACACACTGGTGTTCGAGTTGACCAAATCTTCGGTCATACTCTCAACAAAGAAATCTAACGTGTGGCGAGGGCTTTCCATTAATAGGAACTGGCTGCCAGGATAGGGTTCTTTGCCGTTATAAATTGGGGAGTAGGCACAGGCTGTGAGAAACAACGCTGGCACTAACGCTAACCATTTTTTCATTCTCTAATCTCCGATACATTCAGGCACTGGCGTCCCATTTCTATCTCTCTTTCAAAAGTGGAACACTCTTTGCTTTTCTAATCGTGCAATGTTTAGAAAACCAATGCCAAAATCCGCTATTATTCGTAAAGCAAAAACTGTACCTAGTTGGTAACACACTATGAAAAAATCGATTATCGGCCTCTTATTCACCTTTGTTGTGGGCGTGTTTGCTCCAACCACACAAGCCGCTTGGTATGAAGTGACCGGCATGGCAACCGTGGTTTCCTCAGAGGAAGCGGCTCGTATCCACGCGTTGGAAGACGCTATTTATAAAGCCGTTAGTTTCTCTGGTGCTGATATTGGTAGTATCGCCAACCTACGCCCCCTACTCGAAGACGGACGCAAAGAGTATCAGTTCACTAACCATGAAGTGCGCTACATCTTGGTCGAGAAGCAAAAAATCTATGACGACGTTATGGTGGTCAAGGCAAGAATTGATATCTATCCATCGGCAACGGGTTGCCACGTAGATCAATATAAAAAGACCTTTCTCGTCGGTAATATTGATCTTGCCTCCCCTCAGCAAGCCGTTATGGGGCAGATCTACAGTCTAGGTGATGACTTCGCGCAGATTCTCAACCGTCAACTTGATCAAGAGTCAACCAGCTTTGTTTCGGTTGGCACCACCGATTTTGAAATCAGCAAACGCTACCCAGAGCGATTGAAAATGATCGCTGAAGATACTGGGGCACAATATATTATTGGTGCCACCATTAATGATTTAACGGCCACTATCGAGCAAAACTTCTTAGCTGATGACATTATTAATCGCCAGTTTGCTATGGAAGTCACCGTATTTGATGGTAAGACGGGGAGTGAAGTCTACACCCGTAACTACCGTGAAGTTGCACGCTGGCCATTCCCTAAGACGAGCCAAGTGGATACACGCAGCGCACGCTTTTGGGCGTCAACTTATGGAGAAATGATGTTGCGAGTGAGCCGCAATATCATGCTCGATCTTGAGTCTGAAGTTTCCTGCAAAATCACTCTACCTGAAATTGTCGCGAAATGGGGCAATGTGATTACGATGAACTTAGGCCGCTTACATGGTGTACGTGAGGGCGACAAGCTACAACTATGGCACACAGGATCATTTATTGATCAACGAGGTCTGCCGCGCAATAAGGTGACAGAAACTGACATCACCCTAACGGTTACCCGTGTTTATGAAGGGGAAGCTGAACTCAGTGTCGACCAACCAGAACTGGCCAATAGTATTCAAATTGGCGATGTGATGCATAAGCTCATTCCATAACAAGTACCGAGGCTAGATGATATTAACTCACTTGAATATCATCTGGCTCTCTATTAATTATTCTTAATCTTTCCAAAATCCTCTCTAAAACTCTCGACGCTTATACTGTTTTCGTCACCTTAAGTGCCCTAACTGCTCGTTCACGAGCATTCAACTTGTGAGCAAAAAGTTATCATTTAACGCTGAACATATGTGGTTTACCCCCTAAACCGTATTGAGGCTCGCATTAGTCACGCGAGCCTCCTCCTCTCTATTCAATATTTATATCAACAAGTTAAGATAGCCTCTCAACAGGAGAATTATGCGTGAAAATACTCATTATCGAAGATGACCAAACGACTAGAGAGTTCGTCGCCAAAGGTCTAAAAGAGCATGGCTATAGCGTCGACCAAGCTGAAGATGGGAAAAGTGGTTTAATGATGGCGCTTAGTTGCGACTATCAATTAGTGATCCTTGACCGTATGCTACCTTACTTAGATGGCATGAAAGTCCTTTCTGCCATCAAAGCAACCGACACTCACACCCCTGTATTGATATTAAGTGCTCTCGATAGTGTTGAAGATAGAGTCGATGGCTTGCAAGCTGGTAGCGACGATTACTTAATCAAACCTTTTGCACTGGCAGAGCTGCTGGCTCGAGTTGAGATAATCATTCGCCGTAACCATCGCCAATCAAAGCCAGAGAGCCAACTCTGTTATGACTGTTTAACCGTTGATTTACGCGCACACCGTATCTTGTGCCATGGCAAAGAGCTTTCACTGCAGCCAAAAGAGTTTCAACTCATTCAATACTTTATTGAACATGCTGAGCAAGTGATCTCCCGCATGCGCCTATTTGAAGCCATTTGGAGCTATCATTTCGATCCAAAAACCAATGTTATTGATGTGCACGTGGCTAATCTGCGCCGAAAGCTAGAGGAGGCAGGGTGCGAAGCATTACTTCATACCGTGCGAGGTGCAGGCTATGTCCTTCGCCGATAACAGCGCTCTAACTCGTTCCTCTATTTTCAAAACGTTAGTGGCGCTCTCAGTACTGGTGACCGTGCTTAATATCATTATCATCCGCCAGTTGTACATTGACTCGGATAACTTCCACCAGCAACGTTTAACAGCACAACTCAATGATGAAGTTCGAGAATTCGCCTTTGCAGCAAAGCAGAGTTCTAGTGAAGTTGAAAAGCTACTTAAGACAAAGCAAGCCACCAATACCCCCTTTAGTTATCGCATTGTTGAGTATATCGAACCGCCCCAAAGTACCCACTACTACCCGATTAGCCACCTTACCAACCTCTCGACGAAGTTTCGTATTAGTGACTCCCATCAGCTGGAAATTGATGTTGATAGGCAAGTACTCGCCGCCTATAAAGAGGCATTGATTCCTATTGTCTTAACCGGAGTCATGTTACCAAGTGCCACACTGCTGGTTGCGACATTCTTCTTCACCGTATTGATTCTGCGTCGTTTAGAGACCGTCAATCAAGCAATGAACCGGGTATTGTGTGGTGAGCGAGCCGTCAAACTGCCAGTTTCTCGACAAGATGATGAGTTTGATATTTTGTCCATTCACCTCAACTATATGATTGAGCAAATGGCAAAAAATGAAACCACGTTGAAATCTCTAACCACTGGATTAGCCCATGACATGCGCACGCCAATGGCAAGACTGAAACTTCGATTGGAAGGAATCCTTGATGACGAGCGTTCTCTGAATGCCGAGCAAAGCCAGCAAGTTTCCGCCTGCCACGAAGAGCTTGAATTACTGCTGTCACTGTTTAATAGCATGCTCGAGATCGCCAAACTAAATAGCGGCCAGACCAACATCACTTTCCAAACGGTGAACTTAAGCAAGATTGCCCATGATGCCTTGGAGTTTGTCACCCCGCTTGCCGAACAAAAGCAGCAACAATTGATTATTCGCGATGATCAGCCTTGTCTGGTATCAGGCGATCCCTCTTTGCTGTTTCGCGCCATTTTTAATCTGATCGAAAACGCAGTGAAATACACCCCAGAAAAAGGAACCATTGAAATTGTGATAGATAAACTTGGGGTTGTTATCGCCGACAACGGGATTGGTATTGCCGATCAAGACAAACTGCATGTCTGTCAGCCTATGTATCGAGCGGACAAAAGCCGCACCGAACAAGGAAATGGTTTGGGGCTATCTCTTGTCGATGCCATTGCCCATCGCCACGGCGCTCAACTCTTGCTCAAAGATAATCATCCTGGCCTAAGAGCTCGGTTCTACTTCAACTAGCCCTCAAACAACCATAAGACACAAGAAGCCGGACAATGCCGGCTTTTTGCTATTGTGACCGATCAATGACTTGGCAGGGGAATCTCACTCAAATCTTGATGGGTTGGTATTTGCTTCATTTCCGAGGCAATTTGTTCTGCCTCCGTTCCCACAATCACTTGTAAGTTGTTCTCTCCGATTCTCACCACCCCCATTGCTCCTAAAGCTTTCAGTGTGGCTTCATCTGCACGAGAGACATCTTTTAACGAGAGACGCAAACGAGTGATGCATGAATCGATACTGGTCAAATTACTATGACCACCCAGTGCTTTTAGAAACTGTGCTGCCCTTTCACCAACACTTGTTTGTCTCACATCTTCAGCCAACTCACTTTCACGCCCTGGGGTTTTAAGGTCAAACTTAATGATGGCAAAACGGAATACGGCATAGTAGAGCGCCGCAAAGCAAAGCCCTTGCAGAATCAGCATATATGGCTTGACCGCTAGTGGTAGATTAAACGACAGTACGAAATCGATAAGACCGCCACTGAAGGTAAAACCCGCAATCCACTGCATGCTCGCCGCTAGATACATTGAAAGCGCCGTCAATACTGCGTGAACCACATACAGCGCAGGAGCGACAAACATAAAGGCAAACTCAATCGGCTCAGTCACTCCCGTTAAAATAGCGGTAAACGCCGATGCCCCTAAAATGCCGCCCACTTTCTTCTTGTTCTCAGGCTTGGCGCAATGATACATCGCTAGGCACGCTGCTGGTAATCCATAACCCATAACAGGAAAGAAACCACCTTGATAGATTCCGGTGACACCTAACTCACCAGTCCCTGACCAGAACTTAGAAATGTCACTAATGCCAACTAAATCAAAGATGAATACTTGGTTCAGCGCATGGTGCAAACCAATTGGGATCAGTAATCGGTTAAAGAAGCCATACAGCCCAGCCCCCGTTGCACCCAATTCAGAAATCGCGATACCAAAGTTTACCAACGCCCCATAAACCACAGGCCAGATATAAACCATCGCCAAACTAATTAAGATTGCGGCAAAAGAGGTGACGATAGGAACGAAACGACGACCACCAAAGAAACCCAACACCGCGGGTAATTGGATGTTGTGAAAACGGTTGTAGAGAGTAGCGGCAACAATACCAATCAATATCCCCGTAAAAGCACTCACGGCGGCACCAGATGCAATCACCTGAGCTTGGCTCATCTGATCAACGGGTACTCCCGTGATTTGTGATATGACCGCCACGTTGCCAACAATCATTTCGATAATCAATAATCCAAGCAAACCAGAGAGTGCCGCGGCACCATTGTTATCTTTTGCTAGTCCATAAGCCACGCCAACAGCAAATAACCACGCCTGATTATCCATGATACCCTTACCACCAAAAACAAGAATGGTCGCCAAGGCGCTATTCGCCCCCCAACCCGCGGGGTCAATCGCATAACCTAATCCTAGCATTAAGCCACCCGCTGGCAGCACGGCAATTGGCACCATCAAAGCCTTACCGATTTTTTGCATATATCCGAGTATGTTCACCTTAAATCCTCATTGCTAATTATTCCTTCAAGACACTTAGCATCGCTTTCGTGTCGCAATGTAAATTCTAAATAGCGTTGAATTAAGGGCGGATTGTGGAGTGATTAACGATTGTTAATGTTGCAGATTTTGGGGCAGATATCGGGGAAGATTTCGAGTAACCTCTACCTTCTTTATCGATTAATCGAGTTTATTATCAAGATAAAAAGTGTGAGTGATGCATATTCTTGGGCAACAAACTGCCGATAAGCTATGTTTATTGAGTAATCTCACTTTAAAATTTAGTAACAATTGCTTACTCTTTAACTAATAACAAATATATCACTAAAAAATTATGCCAAAGAGCAATTTAACAACCAATACCGGACACCGGTTTATTTCCAAAGCGAAGACTGCCTACAAAATCCATATTCATACCCCCGAAGATACGGTGCTTCATCGTTCGGTCGGTTTTATTAAACTGGGTGAGAAGAAAGGACTGCAAAAAGCCATTAAGCTCAGAAATGAGTTGGGCAGTGAAATGTGGGGGAAATTCTGGCGCAGATTACTTAAAGATCCGTACTTAATGACGCGGCTCCCCCACTCTGTTGAGCCAAAAATCATCTACAAACCTCGCCCAACTAAAGACAACCCTGATGCAAAAGACGAGTGCTATATTGCCGCTTGGCGCAATTATGATGAAAACGGCAAGTTGATTTACAAAAGTGTCGTTTGCTCGGTCAACAAACATGGTCGCTTGGGCGCGTACACTAAAACCAAGAAAGCGCTACTTGAAGCCAACAAGGATAATCTTGAAATTCTCGAGTTTATGGGTCGATTAAGTAGTATTGATCTTAAGTAGATAACAAGCGAAATTGTATGGCAGTAAAAACAGCAAAGCCTTGGTGAACAACCAGTCCACCAAGGCTTTGTGACTAATTTTTACTGTTCAACTTGATATTCAAACTCAGGAACAGTGATATCTACGCGACGGTTTTGTGCACGACCTTCACGTGTCTCGTTGCTCGCAATTGGGTTAGCTTCGCCTTCACCACTCACTGTGATTCGGCTTGCGTCAACACCACTTTCAGTCAGAACAGCCGCGACTGATTGAGCTCGTTTCTCAGACAGTTGTTGATTGTACTCTGCCGCACCTGAAGAATCTGTATGACCCACGATTTCAACTTGAGCTTGCGGGTAGTCATTCAATAGCTGCACAAGTTCATCCAACTTAGCTGCGCTTTCTGGTTTAAGCTTGCTACTGTTTAGTGCGAATGTTTCGGTATCCAAAAGGGTCGCTTCAAACGTTTTGGTCATTACCACAGTCTCAACGACTTCTTCAACCATCACTTCTTCTTCGACTACTTGCTCTGGCTCTTCACTCGCGCCAAAGCGGTAAACAAAACCCAGTGTCGCTGTGTTAGCAAATGCACGAACAATATCGTTATTGATGTCGGTTAGCGCTTGATATTCTAGGCGAACAGATGAGTTTTCTGAACCAGCAAACTCAAGACCTACAGCTCCTAAGAAAGACTCGTCATTTTTGTCGCCGTAATTAACGTAAGCACCACCAAACTTACCGTACACGTCAATCGCATCGGTAATACCAAATGATAGTTTAGGCGCTAATGTGAAAGCACCAACACTGTCATCAGGTAGACCAGCACCGGTAAACTTACCTAGGTAGTCATACCCTGCCTCTAGCGCAAGAAAGTCATTAAACTCGTAGCCACCAAAAACGCCGACAGAACCTGAGTTGTCATCGCACGAAATGCCACTAACACATTCGTCGTCTAACCAAGTGTAACCCGCTTTTAAACCTAGATATGGATTCGCATTCGCCACACCTGCAGCCATCGCAAGCGATGCTGAAATTGCCACTGCTAGTTTTTTCATTTTAAATTCCTTTATCCACTGTTCTTGTAATTTTAGAAACCATCGCTGGCCTCACTTTGCCACCTCAACACAAGCACCTGGCGTATTAGCCTGTGACTTGCGCTGACAAATGTAAAAACGTTAACGTGATCACACGCATATTATGTCTGAATTTGAGAAATTAATCTGTCTCAAAAATGGAAAGTTGTCTTACCTTACTGTTATTGCAAGTGATTTCTTCCATATTTCTTGTTAGGTGACACGAATAAACGTAGAACAAGAACTGCAATATTGCCAAAAAATACGCAGCGCAAAAAAAACCGCAGCACAACGGCTGCGGTCTTTATTGATCAATAACCTAGGTGTTTTGACAAACTTTATGCGTTTGCTTCACGCTCAGCAATAAAATCAAGTGCCATCTTAATACGAGCAACACAGCGATCTTTACCCACAAGCTGCATTACCGCATCAACTGATGGAGATTGGCCACCACCAGTTACTGCAACACGAAGTGGCATGCCGATTTTGCCCATACCAATTTCAAGTTCTGCACATACGTCAGCAATCATTTGGTGTAGGTTTTCAGTAGTCCATTCAGTCATCGCTTCTACTTTTGCAAGCGCCGCTTCTAATGGCTCTTTCGCAACACCACGTAGGTGTTTCTTCGCTGCGCCAGCTTCAAACTCAGAGAAATCTTCGTAGAAGTAACGCACCTGCTCTGCAAGTTCAACCAATGTGTTACAACGCTCACCGACCAACTTAATAACGTCAGTAATTGCCGGACCGTTGTCTTTATTGATGCCTTGTTGATCTAGGTGCCATTGTAGGTGCTCAGCCACATACTCAGGCGCTGAAGTCTTGATGTAGTGGTTGTTCAACCAAAGCAGTTTGTCTGTGTTAAATGCTGATGCTGATTTAGAAATCGCATTTAAGCTGAAGAACTCGATCATCTCTTCACGAGAGAAGATCTCTTGGTCACCATGAGACCAGCCTAGACGCACTAGGTAGTTGTTCAGTGCTTCTGGTAAGTAACCCATATCGCGGTATTGCATTACCGATACGGCACCGTGACGCTTCGACAGTTTCGCACCATCATCACCAAGGATCATTGCACAGTGAGCAAATGTTGGTACTGGAGCACCAAGAGCTTCATAAATATTAATTTGACGAGGCGTATTGTTGATGTGGTCTTCACCACGGATCACGTGAGTAATGCCCATATCCCAGTCATCAACCACTACGCAGAAGTTGTAAGTTGGTGAGCCGTCAGTACGGCGGATGATTAGATCATCCATTTGGGTGTTGCTGATTTCGATACGACCACGGATTTGGTCATCAAATACAACGCTACCTTCTTTCGGGTTACGGAAACGGATCACACATGGATCGCCATCTTTTGCTGCATCGTTTGCCGCTTTGATTTTTGGATGGTTTGCATCGTAGCGCGCCATCTCTTTGTTCGCTTCTTGTTCAGCACGAACTTCATCAAGCAGCTCTTTAGACGCATAACATTTGTATGCTTTATCTTCTGCTAGCAGCTTATCAACCATTTCGTTGTAACGGTCAAAACGTTTAGTTTGGAAGTAAGGACCTTCATTCCACTCAAGGCCTAGCCATTCCATACCTTCCATGATCGCATCAACCGCTTCCTGAGAGTTACGCTCAAGATCCGTATCTTCGATACGCAGTACAAATTCACCGTTGTTATGTTTAGCGTATAGCCAAGAATAAAGTGCTGTACGCGCACCACCCACGTGAAGGTAGCCTGTTGGGCTAGGAGCAAAACGAGTTTTAACCGTCATGTAAAATACCTTGATTGTCTAAATGACCGCACTAGTAAATTCAGTGCCAAAATTGGGCGTTATTTTATACGCAAGTGAGGCGAGGTGCTAGGGTATCAAGCTGTTTTTTACGCTAAACGCTGCCAAGCTTAGCGATTAGGATTCTCCCCCTGAATGTTTATCGCTTGACCTTACCCTTGAGGTAAGGTTTATCCTCTGTTTTAGTAACCGTTCGAGGATTAGCGATGAACACATTTGAAATACCACTACAGGGTTTAAACTGTATGGGCTGTGCGCGCAAAGTGGAAAAACAGCTCAATGACAACTTGGTTGTAACCATTGGCCAGCTCTCGCCGACCTCGATCTCGTTAACGACCAATGCCTCTTTTGCCGATATAGCTAAGCAGGTTACCTCACTTGGCTATCATGCTGGTGTTTATAAACAGTTTGCCCTCTCAGGACTAAACTGTGGTAAGTGCGTCAATAAGCTCACCGAGCACCTCGCAACTAATGATGCCATCAGCGAAGTGAACGTCAGTAAGACTGAACTCTCACTCTATACGCTCCTGTCCGATCAAGCAGTCATCGACCTCGTGGCAGAAGTGGGCTACCAAGCCTCTCTCGAGGCTCAAAGCCATCAACCCGATGTCGTGAAACAGCCCGAAACTGACACTCAATTAAGAACCGACTCGTTCAATATCGCGTCATCAGATGAAACCGTCAGCATCAACCTGTTGATTGGCGGTATGACATGTGCGAGTTGCGTGGCATCTGTGGAAAAAACACTACTTGCGGTTGAAGGTGTCGACAAAGCACAAGTAAACCTAGCAGAACAAAGTGCATTGGTGATTGGTGCCAGCCAAGTCCTTGTTGAGCAAGACTTGCTCGATGCCGTGGCAAGCGCAGGCTATCAAGCACAAATCATCGCAGACCCCGCAACTCAACAGCAAAAACAGTTAGAGCAGCAACAGCAAATCCAAGCTCACCATAAACGAAGTGCATGGTATGGGTTAGCTGTAGGCGGCCCCCTTATGGCTTGGGGCATCTTGGGTGGCAATATGATGATTCGTAACCTCAACGATCAGCTAATTTGGGGCGCGATTGGATTAATTTGCTTGGCATTGCTCGCTACCGCAGGTCGCAGCTTTTTTAGCAACGCATGGCTGGCTCTAAAACACGGCCGAGCCACGATGGATACTTTAGTTGCGCTCGGCACTGGTGCTGCATGGTTATTCTCAATGCTGATTGTCATTGTTCCTCAATGGTTTCCTGAGGCATCACGTCATATCTATTTTGAGGCAAGTGCAATGATCATTGGCCTTATTTCACTCGGTCACTATATAGAAGCAAAAGCCAAAGCCAATACCACTCGCTCCCTGCAAGCGCTGATCGATTTGCAGCCTAAATCAGCCACCTTAGTGACTGAAAATGGTGATCGGGAAATTGCCGTAGAGCTGATTGAAAAAGAGATGAAATTGCGGATTAAACCCGGAGAAAAGGTTCCCGTCGATGGGGTGGTTGTCGCAGGACACTCCTATATTGATGAATCTATGCTCACCGGTGAGCCAATGCCAGTTGATAAGCAAGTGGATAGTAACGTCTCCGCAGGTACTTTGAATCAAGACGGTAGCTTAGTGATCACTGCCACCAGCGTAGGGCATGACACCATGCTGGCACGGATCATCAGCTTAGTACGACAAGCACAAAGCAGTAAGCCCGCGATCGCCAAACTGGCCGACCGAATTTCTGCCGTATTTGTCCCTGTTGTGGTAGCCATTGCGATTATTGCCGCTCTGGTTTGGTATGTAGTAGGCCCTGATCCTAAAGCAAGCTATATGCTGGTCGTGGCAACAACCGTATTGATCATTGCTTGCCCATGTGCGCTCGGCTTAGCAACACCGCTATCTGTTACCGTTGGGGTCGGCAAAGCGGCAGAAATGGGGATATTGATCCGTGATGCGGACGTGTTGCAGTCTGCCAGTAAACTTGACTGTGTCGTTTTCGACAAAACCGGCACCTTGACGCAAGGCGCCCCAAGCGTCGAAAAACTATTTTCAGCGCAAGAGGACACACAAGACTTACTGTCACTCGCAGCTAGTTTAGAGCAACAATCAGAGCACCCATTAGCAAAAGCCATCGTCGAGCATGCCAAACTAAACTCAGCCCCGCTCTACCAAGTAAGCAACTTTGAAAACATGCGTGGACAGGGAGTAAAAGCAGAATTGAACCAAGAGAAGGTGGCGGTTATTTCATTACCTCATGCTCAAAGCGTCGGTATTGATTTAGATGCTTTCTCCAGCGCACTACAAGAGTGCCAAGAGAACGCTTGGACGACCGTAATTGTGACCAAAAGTAACATCGCTCAAGGTGTGATTGCTATTGCAGATCCAATCAAATATGATGCCGCCGCCGCAATTTCTGCCCTTAAAAAAATGGGGATCAGACCGATTATGTTGACCGGTGACAATCAAACTGTCGCCAACTCCATTGCGACACAACTTGGTATTCAAGATGTTATCGCCCAAGTGTTGCCGGATGAAAAAGCCAACCATATACAGCAACTCAAGCAGCAGGGGTTAACCGTGGCAATGATTGGTGATGGCGTCAATGATGCACCAGCACTTGCGCTTGCCGATATCGGTATTGCGATGGGCAGTGGCAGTGATGTCGCTATCGAAAGTGCACAAATGACCTTACTAAACTCTTCGCCTCTGGCTGTCGTAAAAGCGATTGAGCTTTCGACCGCAACAGTGAAGAACATGAAGCAGAATCTGTTTGGAGCGTTTATCTATAACTCTCTGGGCATTCCAATTGCTGCCGGTGTTTTGTACCCAGCTTTTGGCTTTTTACTCAGCCCAGTCGTGGCAGGAGCAGCAATGGCGCTGTCTTCCATCACTGTGGTGAGCAATGCAAACCGACTACGATTATTTGAAACGACGCATCGTTCTTAGAGGTAACTATGACTCTTAAAACTATTACACTTGCTCTACTTATGGGAAGCGCAAGCACAGCGTGGGCAGCGGATGTTATCAACCACAAATCTCCTTACTGTGGCTGTTGCACTGAGTGGACCAAACATATGCAAGATGCCGGCTTTACTGTCGAAGAAAAACTGCACGACGACATGAACTCGGTTAAACAACAATTGGGCGTCGCGGCCAAGTTAGCTTCTTGCCATACCGCCGAAATTGGCGGCTACGTGTTTGAAGGTCATATTCCTGCCGAGGATATTAAAGCATTCCTAGCCAACCCTCCTCGAAATGCCAAAGGTCTAGCCGTACCGGGCATGCCAATGGGTTCTCCTGGGATGGAGTATGGTGACGAAAAAGACGCTTACTCGGTTTACGCCTACAATGAGCGCGGTCAAGTGTTCGAATACCGCCATTATCAAGGCAATCAGTAATGTTCTTAATGCCCAGCAAACGCTGGGCATTTTTAACTAACACGGCTCACCGACATCCCAAAGTAAATCGGCATCTTTGCTTTGCTCTTGAGGACAGAGTTCTTGATAGCTATCTCGATACTTACGTGGGCAAATTTTCAACATCTGCTTGAACACTTTATTAAACTGACTGGAAGACTTAAATCCCGAATTAAGTGCCACATCAGTAATACTGCTTTTCCCCTCTCGAAGTAACTCGCAAGCAATGTTAATTCGGGTATGGTTGACGAACTCTACATAACTCATTCCAAGACTTCTTTTTAAACTACGACTGAGTGTTGAGGTCGACATATTGAGACGACTCGCCACTTGTGCCAAGCAAAGATCTTCCGTCGCATTGCTCATAATAAAGTCCATAATTCGATTGGACTTATCACACAATAAGTAGTTATCACTGGCATAGCGAATCGGTGGCAGTTTTAGTAAGTCCACAAACCACGTAAGAATGGATAACAGTCGTTCAATACCTCGCATGTGGAATACCGCTAGATAGCGGGTTTTCATCGCCTCATCCAATTGATATACCGCCCCTCGACTAAACTGATGTAACAAGTCATCCAGCAACTCGAACTCTGCAATTTGCTTCAACGCAGTCAAACAGCTTGATTCAAAATGGATGTACTTAGACAACAAAGTTATGTGAGTTTGGTAATCTAACTTAAAAGAGTGCGGCACATTTGCGCCAATAAGCTGGATTTCCCCCGTTTGTAGACGCTGTTGTTGATTACCAACAAACGATTCAATCTCCCCCTTCTCAATAAAGACAATCTCCAACTCGGGATGAAGGTGGAACGGACAAAAAAACGCATTCCCTTGATAACTCCGGCAAACAAGAGAACGAGATGAGTGGATATTTAGCATCTCAAAAACAGCTGACATATCAATCCTTAATATGTATTGAGGTGTAGAGCATTAACGACACGCAACGATTATGATAAACCGCTCACAGTTCAATTTTACTGGCAAAATATAGGAAAAGCTTGATTAAAAACGACAAGTTTGTTGAACAAGCTCTTGATGTAATGACCTCAACAAAAAAGAGAGGTCATTATGAAAAAACTTGCCGTATTAATTTCGACCATTTTAGCCAGCAGCGCCGTCAATGCATTTCAAATCGAAACCGTGGAGATCGACAGCGACAATACGCCAGAAAACCATAAAGCAACCGTCATTCTTCCTGATGGTTACAGTCAAGATCAACGTTATCCTGTTGTGTATGTATTACACGGTTGGAGTGGCGACTATAAGGTTTGGCATGAAAAAACCAAAATCGCCAAACAAGCCGACATACACAACCTAATCATCGTCCTTCCAGAAGGCAACTATGACAAGTGGTATATCGATAGCCCAGTGAAAAAGCGCTCTAACTACCAAACCTATATTGGGCAAGAGGTGGTGGAATACATCGACAAGCACTTCCGCACTAAAGCAGAGAAAACCCAACGTGCAATTACTGGATTAAGCATGGGGGGCTTTGGCGCATTTAATATCGCACTTAATAATCTTGATACCTTTGGCAATATTGGCAGTATCAGCGGCGGATTTGAACCAAAGGATTTCCGCTACACTTGGGGCTTAGAAGAAGTCTTTGGTGACTACGATAAATATCCAACCAATTGGGATAATCGTGCGATCAAAAATACCGCTCATAAACTTATTTTTAAGGATATTAATATCACCATCGACTGCGGTATTGATGACTTTTTCATTGATTCCAACCGAGAGTTACACGTCAAATTACAGCAACTCGAACTCGACCACGATTACAGTGAACGCCCGGGCGGACATACTTGGGTCTACTGGGATAATGCAATCCAGTATCAAATGCTGTTTTTCAGTAACAAGTTTGCTCAAGCGAACTAGCGTAACAAGCCTTTCACCGATGTTAACCGCTGACAAAAAAGCCCAGAGCAACTCTGGGCTTCAATTTACGAAGGCAGATTAGAAGCTGTAAGAGGCACCGAACACAAATGCAGTATTCTCTTTGATACTGCGGCCTTGATTATCTTTGGCACCATGGCCTTGGCTACGCAGTTCAAAGTAAGGTTGCACTCCTTCGCGCGTCCATGTTGCTCTGAACTCGTGATCCATCGTGTTGTCTGTTCTCGCACTCTTATCTTTGTCCTTGTTCACCACAAATACGTTGTTGTATGACAAAGCCAGAGGCATATCTGCCACGGTGTAGGCTAAGCGGTTATCAAAACGCCATTGTGATTTATCGCTATTTTTGATGTCGTGGTAACGGGTACGGTTACTAATAGCAAAGCCATTGTCAAAGTTATAACCGATCTTCACCAACGGGCGATGCTGCACGGTTTTACCATCCTTTAATAGATGATGATAACCCGCAGCCACCCAGAAGTTGTCATTCACCGCGTAGCTTTGCTCAACACCTAGTGTGATGTACGGCGTCGCTCGTTGAATTTTATCATTTTCGTATTTACCGATTGAAATACCGTCAAACTCAGTCAGTAGCGTGGTACCGGTTGAGAACGTATGGCCCGCTTCTAGCGTCGATGTTGCATTTGGGTTTTCATTCTCAGAGTGGAACTGTAGATTACCTGTCACATAAGAAGAGCCAGCAAATGCGGAAAATGAGCACATCATTGCAATTGTGCTTAGAGAAATAATTTTTTTCATGGAAATTCACCTTAAAGAAAAACATAAAGACCCGGACCAGGTATTCCTTTACCACCTTGGTTCAACGGTTTGCCGTCCTGACTTGTTTTTCATGGTTACTGAATTAATTTCCAGAGAAAAATAATTCCAAGGTTTATGTGCAGCAGTTCACCTCACAACTGAGACGGAAAAATAAATTATTTATAAACAATAAGATACGTGGTTTTTCTAAATTCTTCTCAGCGATCTTTTGCGGAGTACTTCAAATAAGCATCGGTTGCACGACAGCCACCGACGACATTATTTAGCAAAATTTAGCTCACCGTTATTTTTCTGCGAGTGACGTCAAAGCCAATTTTGAATTTTCATTATCGACTCAATGGTATAGAGACAATCATTGGAGTGCGCTTGTTTGTTGCAGCGTCAAAAAAGGCCACGAGAATTTGTGGCCTTAGGTGGGCAAATGCTGGTTGAGTAGGTTAATTCTGCTTGAGTAGGTCAACCATCATCTCGATATGGAGATCGTCATCGTTTAAGCAGGGGATAAATGTAAATTGCTCACCGCCATTTTGCTTGAAAAGATGCTGCACTTCTTCTGAGATCTCTTCTAAGGTTTCCAAACAATCTGCAGCAAATGCCGGGGTCATAATATCTAAGGATTTAATACCTTTACTTGGTAAAGCTTCAATCGTTTTATCAGTGTATGGTTGCAACCACTCTTCGCGGCCAAATCGTGATTGATAAGTCATACCGATCTGGTCATCTCTTAAGCCAAGCTCTTGCTGCAATAATTGGGTCGTACGTTGACAGTGCAGAGGGTAGATATCACCATTGTCCGCGTAGCGCTTCGGAATGCCGTGATACGAGCAAATAAGGTAGTCGGCCTGCCCTTTCTCTTGCCAAGAACGGCGCACGCTTTCAGCTAACGCTTTGATATAAAGAGGATGATCGTGATAATCACGAATAAATCGGTAAGCTGGGATCTCGGCCATTTGTTTAAATGCGAGTGTTAATGCATCCGACACAGCCGCGGTGGTCGTCGATGAATACTGCGGATAAAGCGGTAGTACAACGACTTCCTGCACACCTTGTTCCATCAAACTTTGCAGTGCAGACAAAATACTTGGATTACCGTAAGACATACCAAGTGCAACGGGTATATCAAGCTTATCAGCCAGTTTTGCCGCCTGCCGCTGTGAGTAAACCATCAATGGAGAGCCTTCATCCATCCAGACAGATTGATAGAGCTTCGCCACTTTAGGCGAGCGAATAGGCAAAATAATCCCATGGAGTATCGGGCACCATAACCAGCGCGAAGTGTCCACGACACGCTTATCATGAAGAAACTGACTTAAAAATCGTTTTACTGCCGGCGCAGTCGGCTCATCAGGCGTACCAAGGTTAACCAGCAATACACCCTGTTTTTTATTATTGTTCATTGCATCCCATCAATTTAGTTGGCCAAGATGTTGTTTACGCAATACCGAGAGTTCTAGTTCAGTATTGGCATGACTTTTTTACTTGATCAGAAAAAGAAAAAGCGGCTCTAAGGCCGCTTCTACTATAGCAATATTTTCTCAGTGAGAGAATTAAGCCAGCGCTTTCTCAATGTCAGCACTTACTTCAGCAACTTGCTTAGTACCATCAAATTTCAAGTACTTAGTGTTACCCGCTTCCGCTTCTTTACCGTAGTAAGAGATCAGTGGTGCTGTTTGCTCATGGTAAACACCTAGACGTGCACGAACGGTTTCTTCTTTGTCGTCATCACGAACAACAAGGTCTTCACCTGTTACATCATCTTTACCTTCTACTTTAGGTGGGTTGTATACCACGTGGTAAGTACGACCTGAAGGAAGGTGAGCACGACGACCCGCCATGCGCTCAACGATTACGCTGTCGGCAACATCAAACTCAATAACGTAATCTACGTCCACACCCATCTCTTTTAGGCCATCAGCCTGAGGAATTGTGCGTGGGAAACCATCCAGTAGGAAACCTTTTTCGCAGTCATCTTGAGCGATACGCTCTTTGATAAGACCAAGGATGATTTCATCCGATACTAGCTGACCAGCGTCGATTACAGCTTTAGCTTGTTTGCCTAGTTCTGTACCTGCTTTGATAGCTGCACGAAGCATGTCACCAGTAGAGATTTGTGGAATACCGTATTTTTCCATGATGAAATTTGCTTGCGTGCCTTTACCTGCACCTGGAGCACCTAGAAGAATGATGCGCATGATTTATCCTCTTTAATTAGAAATTTATACCGAAGCTCACAATTGTGTTTTAAAACACTGTAAACGGTAAGTTTCGGTATATCACCATCAGATTTGGGTTAAGCGAGAAACCGGATTCGCGCTAACTTTCATATTCAAGTCGCAGATTCTAGCATAATTTGTCATTTCTACGACCCAAATAAGACTAAAGAATGCGATTTGCGCAAATGACATATGCCACCATAAGCACAATATTTCCAAACCTGAACGTTTATCTCACGTTCAAATAAAAAGCCCGCATAATGCGAGCTTTTCACTTCATTTTGCTTATTAGCCCTTAGTCAAAAGGGTATTGATCGCCCCTAAGAACTGCGAAGGATCTTGCAGAGAGCCGCGTTCAGCTAGCATCGCCTGTCCAAGCAAAACTTCTACCCAGCGGCCAAACTCTTGCTCATCCGCTTCATCCGCCATGCGTTGTACTAGCTCATGCTCTGGGTTGATTTCAAGAATGTACTTCACTTCTGGCACAGCTTGACCCGCCGCTTCCAGCAGTTTCGCCATTTGCGTACCCATTTCAAAATCATCGGTCACAACTACGGCAGGAGTCGTTGCCAACTTAAACGTTGTACGAACTTCTTTTACGCGGTCACCCAAATATTCTTTGGTGCGCTCAACGACAGACTTGAACTCTTCTTCCGTCTCTTTTTGCTTCTCTTTCTCAGCTTCATCTTCGAACTTGCTCAGATCAAGACCCGCTTTGGTGATCGACTGGAACTGTTTACCATCAAACTCAGTCAGGTAATTCATCAACCACTCATCAATACGATCGTACATCAGAACAACTTCAATACCTTTAGCCTTGAACTGCTCCAAGTGTGGGCTATTTTTCGCCGCGGCGTAGCTGTCTGCGGTTAGGTAGTAGATCTTATCTTGACCTTCTTTCATACGCTCTACGTATGATGCAAGGCTGACAGTTTGATCAACAGAGTCCACCTCTGTTGAAGCGAAACGCAGCAAACCTGCGACTTTTTCTTTGTTCGAATGGTCTTCCGCTGGACCTTCTTTCATCACCAAACCAAACTCTTTCCAGAATGATTGGTACTTCTCCTCATCATTGTTCGCCATGCGTTCAAGCATAGTCAGCACACGCTTAGTACATGCGTTGCGTAATGATTGAGTAACTTTGTTGTCTTGGAGAATTTCACGCGATACGTTCAAAGGCAAATCATTTGAATCAATCAAGCCACGCACAAAACGTAAGTATGACGGCATGAACTGCTCGGCGTCATCCATAATGAAAACGCGTTGTACGTACAGTTTTAGGCCAGACTTATGTTCGCGATTAAACATATCCCACGGCGCTTTAGCTGGGATGTATAACAGGCTTGTGTAATCGTTTTTACCTTCTACGCGGTTATGGCTCCATACCAGCGGATCTGCAAAATCATGTGAAACGTGTTTATAGAACTCTTGATACTCTTCTTCACTGATCTCTGACTTGTTGCGAGTCCAAAGTGCTTGCGCCTTATTGATTTGCTCCCACTTTTTCTCGCCAGTCTCTTTGCCTTCTTCATCACGCTCAGCCGTTTGAATCGACACAGGGATGCCAATGTGATCAGAGTACTTGCTAATCACATCACGTAAACGCCACTCGTTAAGAAACTCCTTACCTTCTTCGCGCATATGCAGCACGATATCGGTACCACGAGACTCTTTGCGAATGTCTTCAATAGTGTATTCACCTTCACCCGCAGAGTGCCATTGCACTGCTTGCTCTGGGTTTAGACCTGCTGCGCGAGTACGAACTGTTACCGCGTCTGCCACAATAAATGCTGAATAGAAACCGACACCAAACTGGCCGATTAGCTGTGAGTCTTTGCTTTGATCTTCAGATAGCTTCGAGAAGAAATCTGCAGTTCCTGACTTAGCAATCGTGCCAAGATGTTCAATCACATCGTCACGGCTCATACCAATACCATTGTCAGAAATGGTCAGCGTGTTGGCCGCTTCATCAAAAGCGAGTTTCACGCCTAGCTCTGCATCACCTTGATAAAGTTCAGGGTTGGACAAGGCTTGAAAACGCAATTTATCTGACGCATCCGATGCGTTTGAAATCAGCTCACGTAAAAATATCTCTTTGTTTGAGTACAATGAGTGGATCATTAAGTGAAGCAGCTGTTTTACTTCGGACTGAAAGCCGCGAGTTTCTTTATTTTGAGTGGCAGTTTCGCTCATGTTTACTCCATAACATCTATATTTATCAAACCTCTATGCGGATATCATTCGAGGTCTACATGATGACTGATACTGTAGATGAGGGTGGGAAATGTAAATTCAAGGTCAATAATTATAAAAACAGTGTTTTTTTGCTTTTAGATTGTCTATCCTGCCCAGCAAAACACATCAACGGTGTTGTTACATTTTTGCTTAAAAATGTAAAATACTCTAAATCATCGCGCTAGCGATGCCTGTGACCTATTAAATCGAAGGCCAATTGCATGAGTAACATAGGTACCAAGTTTAATCTTGCTAATAAATTCATTTTTGATCCCAATACCAATTCATTGGTCGACTCGCTCAATGGCAATGAAATGATTCGGATGGGCAGTAATGAAAGCCGTATCCTACTTTTCTTGTCGGAAAACCCCAATCAGGTGGTGAGCCGCAACCAACTGTATGACTTCGTTTGGCGCGAACAGGGATTCGAGGTGGATGATTCCAGCTTGACTCAAGCTATCTCTACTCTAAGAAAACAACTCAATGACTCAACTAAGTCCCCAGAGTTCGTCAAAACCGTGCCAAAGCGCGGCTATCAGTTGATTTGTAGTGTTGAACGAACTACTCCAATTACCAGTGGAGATGATTCAGTTAACTTGTCTTCGCCTTCTGAGACCGTGGAAGATAAGACACCACAAGAACCTGAAGTCCACTTAATTCCAGAGGTTGAGCGGGAAATTGAGGTGGTTGAACCTAGCCGCACAGAAACGCCACCAGCTGCCAAAACGAAACAGCCGCTAAGCTTGCTGGCTAAACTCGCCTTAGCCTTTGCACTCATTTTGCCGCTACTTGCACTCTCTATCGACAAACCGACGGAGTCACATTTTCGCCAACTAGCGACCTTCTCGGATGTCACGGTAAAAACACCAATCAACCACCCAGACCTGACTCAGTGGCTGCCTGCGATTGAGCAGTGCGTGGTCCGTTATAAAAACAACCACGTGGGAGAAAGCGCCCCGGTCGAAGTGATTGCCACTGGTGGGCAGAACAGCCAATTGGTTCTCAACTATATCCATCAGTTGAACTACTCTGGCGAGAATATCACCGTGCGTATTTTTGCTGACCAAGAAAACATCAACCATATTTGCCAATAGGAGGCGGTCTATGAACCAGAAAATAGCGATACTACTATTGGCTATCTCCGCTCTGTTTAGCGGTTGGCTTTATTGGGGCAGCGATATCAAGCTTGAGAAAGCTGTCACGGCTAAAGAGTGGCAGTCGAAAATGGTGACGGTGATCAGTGATGGCATTCGCGAAGAATCGGTTGGTCCACTGCGCAAGGTTGACGTTCTATCGAATGTAAAATACTTACCTAACGGCACTTATATTCGTGTTGCAACAGTCAGTTTGTTTGCCAACAGTGAACACAGCGACAGTGTGATCAATATTTCCGAGACAGGACACTGGGAAATCAGCGATAACTATTTACTGATTTCACCAACAGAATTCAAAGATGTCTCTTCTGCAAATAGCCAAGACTTCTCTGATGCTCAGCTGCAATTGATTAAGCAACTGTTCAAGATGGATGCCCAACAGAGCCGTCGTATCGACATTGTTAATGAGAAAACACTACTTCTGACTAGCTTAAGTCACGGTTCTACGGTACTTTTCTCTAATTAGTGCTAAGCCTAACTTAACAATTTAAAGGGGAGCATGATGCTCCTCTTTTTTATGGAAACCACATTACCATGGAATGGATTCACTCTCTCGGTCTCTTTCTCGGATCGCTGATAGCTAATACGCTCGCTTCCCTTTCCGGAGGAGGCGCTGGTCTGTTGCAGTTCCCTTTGTTGCTATTTTTTGGCTTGCCATTTTCAGTCGCACTGGCGACACATAAAGTAGCAAGTGTCGCCCTTGGCCTCGGCGCCGCCGCAACTCATATCAAACAAAAAAGTGTCACCTATCAAGAGGTGGCTTACATCACCTTGGTCGGCTCTATTGGCGTTATTGTTGGGGCAAACCTGATCGTTTTGATCGCTGGAGACATCGCCGAACGCTTACTCGGTGGCATGATTTTAGCGCTTGGCGTTTATTCCTACTTTAAAAAGCAACTGGGGCAACAAGCCACCCCACGAAATCGCACCTGGTTAGGTTGGTTCACTGGCGGAATCGGCTTGTTGCTTATCGGCATCATCAATGGTTCGCTCACCGCAGGTTCTGGATTACTGGTGACACTTTTTTTGGTTCGCTGGTTTGGATATAGCTACAAACAGGCCGTTGCACTAACGATGATTTGCGTTGGTCTCTTTTGGAATGGTATCGGCGGGGTTGCTATCGTCCAAGCAGGTGCATCCATCTATTGGCCATGGCTGCCGGTTCTGTTGCTTGCATCTTTTATTGGTGGGGCTATTGGAGCCTACCTTTCGACACGGTTGAGCAACCAAAGAATCAAACGATATTTTGAAATACTGACGCTGCTCGTCGGCTTAAAGTTACTGTTTTAGAGGTTTAAATGGAAAAAGCGAAAATTGAAATCTATTACTGTCGACAATGCAATTGGATGCTCCGGTCGACGTGGTTAAGCCAAGAGCTTCTGCATACCTTCAGTGAAGAGATTGAAAGCGTCTCCCTCTACCCAGATACTGGTGGACGATTTGAAATACTGTGTAATGGCACAAGAATTTGGGAACGCAAACAGGATGGTGGTTTTCCTGAAGCTAAAGTACTCAAACAGCGCGTTCGCGATATTATCGACCCTCTACGCGACTTAGGTCATGTGGATAAAAAATAAGGCACCCAAGGTGCCTTAACTCGCTTAAGCAATTGCCTTTTCTAGCATCACATCGCCACTAAAGCTCATCACTTTAATGCAATTGTCGGCATAGATACCGTAACTTGCATCAAAACCATTACGAGGGAAGGTCACTGAGCCAGGGTTAAAGATAAACTGGGCACCATTTTTTTCCGCGAGTGGAATATGGGTATGTCCATGGACAATCACATCACCTTCACGCAGTGCGGGACGTTTTTCACTGTTGTAAAGATGCCCATGAGTCAGAAACAGTCGCTGACCTGTTGGTAGCATCACCCAGGCATAATCACTCATCATTGGGAATGCGAGTAGCATTTGGTCAACTTCGCTGTCGCAGTTACCGCGTACGGCAATAATCCGCTCCGCGTACTGATTCAGTAACTCAACGACAGCGGGTGGGTTGTACCCTTCAGGCACCGGGTTGCGTGGGCCATGGTTTAACACATCGCCCAACAACACTAAGGTATCAATGCCCGAGCGCTCAAACTCTTCGATAACACGTTCTGTTGCAGGTAAGCTGCCATGCAAATCAGAAGCAAAAAATAGTTTCACGATAGATACTCCTCAATCTAATGAGGGCATTCTACTCAATTGGTTACAAGACGTCATCTCGCGCCATACCGTTTATTACGATATTGTTGTAGCTCACCATGCCAATCACATTCCCATTTTCAATCACTGGTGCTCGGCTAATACCAAATCGTTCAAACAGGCGTGCGCAATATTTTACATTCATATTGGGATCTACGCACAAAGCCGGTTTAGTCATGATTTCATACACATTGGTTCGCTCGGGTGAACGATTTTTGGCTAACACTTTCTTGGCAATATCATTCATCAACACAATGCCGTACTCATCATCACGATTTCGTTTGTTGATCACTAAGGCTTTCACCTGATGCTCACGCGCAATTCGAATACCTTCTTGTACCGTACTCAAACCGTCGACCATCACATATGTTGCTGCCATTACATCTCGAACTCGAACTACCGCCTGTGTATTCATAATTCATCCCCTACAACTTTTGTTAGTTTTTCAACTTGATGCGCCACACCTACAGCATCTTCTATATCTATTTGAATAGCGATGCCCTGCCCCGATTCCTGATCAAATCCACCCACACGACTGATGGTCTCCAATATTTGCCGTGCCAGATGCTCTTCAACCACAAACAGCAGTACATCTTTTTGAACCTCAAGCGTTAAACCAAAGAAGGTCCGTTTCTGATTCAGCCCTTCCCCACGAGCGTTATTAATCACTGTAGCTCCTGTCGCTCCGGCCTCACGAGCGGCATCAAGCACTTGCTCCGTTTTACTATCTTCGACAAAGGCTAATAACAACTTAAAGCGCATTTTCGTTATCCTTACGTTGAGGTCGACTATTCAACCATTGAGTAATTTGTGCATACCCCATCACCGAAATCATCGGAAATAAGCTCGCAAAAGCAATTAATCCAAAACCATCTATCATGGGATTACGCCCCGGGACAGTAGAAGCTAGCCCCAGTCCGAGCGCCGCCACTAACGGAACCGTGACTGTTGATGTTGTCACGCCCCCAGAATCGTATGCTAAAGGGATGATCAACTTGGGGGCAAAAAAGGTCTGAATGACGACGACAATGTATCCAGCAATAATGTAATAGTGGATCGGATCGCCAACCACAATACGGTAGCTACCAAGTGAAATACCAAACGCGACCCCGAGAGCAACCGCGACTCTCAAGCCATTAACCCGAATACTGCCACCAGAAACTTGATTGGCTTTTATCGCAACAGCAATCAAAGAAGGTTCCGCAACGGTGGTACTAAAGCCAATACAAAAAGCGAACAAGTAAACCCAGTAATAATCTACCCAACTGAGCACGTGTTCTGTGGTCAGACGAACCTGTTCAATAAAGTCAGGGGCTGTCAGTTGCTCTGCCATGGTTTCACCGAGTGGAAACAACGCCATTTCAAGCCCCAAGAGAAACAGTGATAGCCCCAAGATCACATAAAAAAAACCGAGCACGACCTTAGGTAAATTCGCGACGGGTCGCTTTAAGACGGCAAACTGAAAACCAAAAATAATCGTCACGATGGGAATCACATCCCCAACCGTGTTAATAAAAGTATCGAAAAACTGCGCGAGAATCATGCCACCACCATGCCGTAAACCATAACAAACATCATCGGTAGCAAAGAGGCAAAGGCGATCAATCCAAAGCCATCAATCATTGGGTTTCGCCCCTTAATCGCAGAGGCCAACCCAACCCCAAGCGCCGTCACCAGAGGAACGGTAATGGTTGAAGTGGTCACCCCTCCAGAATCGTAAGCGACACCGATAATGCTCTCAGGTGCAAAGCCGGTTAGGATGACCACACCAACATAGCCACCAATAATCATATATTGAATTGGCCAACCTTTAATGATTCGCAGCACCCCTAAGACAATCGCAAATCCCACCGAAAGTGCCACCGTCAAACGTAAACCATCAGCGTACTCTTCTCGGCTCTCTTCTTGGTTGATGATCATCCCACCTTCTGCGGCAACTTCAGCCGCTTCCGCAGCAACGGCAGTGAGTGCAGGCTCTGCGATGGTAGTACCAAACCCCAAGCAAAATGAGAACAATAGCAGCCACGCAACACTGCCTTTTTGCGCAAAGGCTTGAGCCATGGTTTCGCCAATAGGAAACAACCCCATCTCCAAGCCGAAGATAAAGAAGGTCAAGCCAGTTACGACCAATATTAAACCAAGAGATATTGAGGCGAGATTTGGTAGAGGCTCTTGTAAGACAACAAGCTGAAAAAATGCGATAACCAAAACAATCGGCATTAAGTCGCGCAAGCTTCCCAGCATCGAGCGTAGCAATGCCTTGATAGCTTCTGACATAGTGGCACTCCATTCCATCGGTTGAGCCAAAATTGAGAGGGTTCGATAGCAAAACTATCGGTGGTTTCTCTCTTAAGTTGATTGAGACACTGCTATCTTGCCAAAGCCCTGCTTGATAGAATGTGACACTAATTGCATCTCAATCGACAAGTGTAACAAAATATTATTTTTGTGAAAGCGTGTCGAACACTCGAGTAGATACGATTGACTCACTCCATTTCACCACCGCGACAACTGATCCGAATTGGTGGGATATCGCTATAATTACTCCATACAAGGAGAGTCACATGAAGATATTGCTTACTGGTGGTACTGGATTTATCGGTAGAGAGTTACTCAAGCATCTCACTACACACGAGGTGGTGTTGTTAACCCGCGCGCCAGAAAGAGCAAAGCAGTTGGTCAATCATGCCGACCTTGGCAACGTCACCTATATCTCACATCTCAGCGATTTTCATGATCTCAATGATTTTGATGCAGTAATTAATCTTGCGGGCGAGCCAATTGCAGATAAACGTTGGAGCAAAACGCAAAAGCAGCAAATATGTGATAGCCGCTGGCAACTGACTGAACAGTTGGTCGCGTTAATTCATGCCAGTACAACCCCACCTTCCGTGTTTATCAGTGGCTCTGCCGTCGGTTACTACGGTGATCAACAAGCTCATCCTTTTGATGAAAGCTTACATGTTCATGCTGATAACTTTCCCCATTATGTGTGTGCAAAATGGGAAGAAATTGCTAACCGAGCTCGCTCAGAAGAAACCCGAGTATGCATCTTAAGAACCGGAGTCGTACTGGGTTGTGACGGAGGCGCTCTGGCAAAAATGTTACTGCCTTACAAGATGGGGGTCGGCGGCCCTATCGGTTGTGGCAGCCAGTACATGCCATGGATTCACAAACTCGATATGGTTCGAGCCATCGTTTATCTGCTTGAAACCGAACACGCCCAAGGTGACTTTAATCTCTGCGCACCTCATCCTGTAATGAATAAGCAGTTCAGTCGCACACTGGCACGCACTCTCAAACGACCTCATTTTCTGTTCACCCCAAAGTGGACGATGAGAGTACTGATGGGAGAAAGCTCGGTGTTGCTCTTTGACAGTATCCGCGCCAAACCTAAGCATCTAACCGAGCTAGGGTTTAAATTCAGTTATTCGCGTCTTGAACCAGCACTGAAAAACCTCTTACAACATTATGAGTAATCCTTTACTCTAACTCTCGTTAGTTCAATAAGTTATACTCGAGTGACCTCAAGGTGCTCGAGTATATAGAGAGGAAAATGATGTCCAAAGCCATTCTGATCACAGGCTGCTCAACAGGGATAGGCCACGTCACGGCCCACGCGCTGCACAAACGTGGTTATCACGTCATCGCGTCTTGTCGTAAACTTGCCGATGTTGAACGCTTACAACAAGAAGGATTAACTTGTATTCATTTGGATCTCAATTGCTCCAAAAGCATCTCTCTTGCTGTACAGCGCACGCTCGAACTCACCGGTGGCAAACTTTACGCGCTATTTAACAATGGTGCTTATGGCCAGCCCGGCGCACTCGAAGACCTACCCGTCGACGGTTTACGCGCACAGTTTGAAACTAATTTTTCGGCTGGCATCAATTGGTGTGTGAAATATTGCCCACCATGCGTAAACAGGGCGAAGGCCGAATTATACAGAATAGCTCCGTGCTGGGTTTTGCCGCGATGAAGTATCGCGGAGCCTACAACGCCTCTAAATTTGCCATTGAAGGCTGGAGCGACACACTGCGCCTTGAGTTGCTCGATACCAATATCAAAATTAGTCTGATTGAACCGGGGCCGATTGAAACTCGCTTTAGAGCCAATGCACTCAACGCTTTCCACCAATGGATTGATAGCGAGAACAGCGTTCATCAGTTGCAATATCAGCAACAAATCGCCCGACTGGCCAAAGAGCAATCCAACAACGCGTTTGTGTTACCCGCTGAAGCTTGCGTTGATTCCGTCATCCATGCGCTAGAGGCGCCACGTCCTCGTATTCGATACAGAATCACCAAGCCAACAAAAATATTTGCGATCCTTAAGCGTCTATTACCTAGCCGCTGGCTAGATAAAATTCTGCAAAAAGCCGCTTAGCGTCATAATAACGTCATAAATTGTAGGCATGATGGCATGGTGATAGTTCATCACACTAGATACTAAAGCGTCACATTCGGTGCCCGTACATGTCATTAAATCAATTAAATTGGCTATGTGTGAGTGTCGCGCTAACTATGTTTATCGTTCTATAAACATCTTCGCTTGCACTTTTTGCCAACAAAAACACCACGTTATTACGTGGTGTTTTTGTTTATTCGCTTGAAATTGCGCTCAAACGTCCATACTTATATCGATGTAACCTCGAGAATCTTGTCAAGGACATGTCGTATGCAATCACCATTTATCGTCGAACTTAATCAGCAGAACTTCATGCAAGTTCTCGAAAGCTCCAAGCAAACCCCGCTACTGATCCACTTCTGGGCGTCGGTAAGCCAAGAAAGCACTGAAATCATTCCACATTTGCAACAGTTGGCGCAAAACTACAATGGGGCGATGATGCTAGCGCTGCTTAACTGCGAGCAAGAGCAGTCAATCGCAGCGCAGTTTGGAATTCAAGCACTGCCAACCATTGCCCTATTTATTAACGGACAACCTGTCGATGGTTTGGGCGGTCCACAGCCTGTAGAAGCGGTAGAGCAAATGCTGGCAAAGCACCTCCCAAGCCAAGAAGAACTGAATCTTAAACAAGCACTTGAACTCGTTGCAAGTGGTGAACACTCACAAGCTCTGCCCATACTGGTCACCTTACCCGCAGATCTAATTAACCGTGGCGACGTCAAACTGGCATTAGCGGACTGCTATATCGAAGCTCGAGATTTTGCTCAAGCAGGAACACTGCTGCAATCTATTCCCCTTGAATATCAAGATAATTATTACAAAGGGTTGATCGCGAAACTTGAGTTACACAATCAAGCGGCAAATAGCCCCGAAATTCAATCGCTAGAGCAGCAATTCGCCATCGAGCCTGACAACGCCAAACTGGCACAAGAACTCGCCTTAAGTTATCACCAAGTCAATCGTGACGAAGAAGCCTTAGAGCTGATCTGGCGCTTTATCAGTCGTGATCTAAATAGCCTTGAAGGTGAGATGAAGAAATCCTTTATGGACATTCTTAGTGCGCTAGGACAAGGAAACACGATTGCAGGGCAGTATCGTCGTCGCCTCTACTCTATTTTGTACTGAGCCATATTGATAGACGCTGTTTGCGCAAGCTAAACGACACACAGTCAAGTCAGAGAATTAATACGCTAAAGGTCGGAAATTCCGACCTTTTTTATTTCGTTTAGCGGAACAAGTCTCGCAAGATAATTTGTTATTGCACATTATATGAGCAACAATAAATTCAAATTATTGAAAGGAGACTGATATGCCGATTGAATCCATCATTACCACCGCCATTTTTGTTGTCGCGGTGGTGTCGTTTGTTTTTGCTGGAGTAAAAACGGTTCCTCAAGGTAACCATTGGACGGTTGAGCGTTTTGGTCGCTACACTCAAACCTTAAAACCGGGGCTAAATTTCATTGTGCCTTTTGTTGACCGTATTGGTCACAAAATTAATATGATGGAACGTGTGCTTGATATTCCAGCACAAGAAGTGATTTCACGGGATAATGCCAATGTGACCATTGATGCCGTTTGCTTTGTGCAAGTCATTGATGCTGCGCAAGCCGCTTATGAAGTCAACGACTTAGAACATGCGATTCGCAACTTAACGCTAACCAACATCCGTACTGTGCTAGGCTCGATGGAGCTCGACGAAATGTTAAGTCAGCGCGATATGATTAACGTAAAACTGCTGGCTATCGTTGATGAAGCGACTAATCCATGGGGCGTAAAAGTCACGCGTATTGAAATTAAGGACGTGCAGCCACCATCGGATCTTACCGCTGCGATGAATGCGCAAATGAAAGCAGAGCGTAACAAGCGTGCCGAGATTCTTGAAGCTGAAGGGGTTAGACAAGCCGAAATCCTTCGTGCTGAGGGGCAAAAACAGTCGGAAATTCTCAAAGCAGAAGGTGACAAACAAGCGGCGATCCTGCAGGCAGAAGCGCGCGAACGAGCGGCGGAAGCAGAAGCGCGCGCAACTGAAATGGTTTCTGACGCAATCAGCAAGGGTGATATGCAAGCCGTAAACTACTTCATTGCTCAAGGCTATACTGACGCACTGAAAACCATCGGCCAAGCTGAAAACGGCAAAATCATTATGCTGCCACTTGAGGCCTCAGGCTTAATGGGCTCTGTTGCGGGTATCGCGGAGATGTTCAAACAAGACAAACAATAGGGGTAACTGTGGTCGAGTTTCTAAACAGCATCAATCATTGGCATTGGATATCACTCGGGCTTGCCCTTTTGGCACTTGAACTGCTCGGCACGGTAGGATATCTACTTTGGCTAGGTATTTCCGCCCTGCTGGTTGGGCTAATCCTCACTTGGATGCCTATCAGTTGGCAATTGCAGTGGGTTAGCTTTGGCGTATTTTCGCTCGTCACCACTTGGTTATGGTGGCGAAAACAGCACAAGAGTGATCGCCATAGCGACAATGAACGCGTACTTAATCAAAAAGAGAAGCAGTTAATTGGTCAAGTTATTCGCTTAGACCATGATGTACCGGCAGGAAAATCACGCATAAAGATTGCGGATACTACTTGGTCTGTCTATTCCGAATCTCCCTTATCGTCCGGATTATTAGTTGAAATTACTGATATCAAAGGGATTGTATTATTTATAGAAGAAAAAAAAAGTAAATACTCTTTAAGCTATAAACCGCCCAAAACATCTCTTTTTCGGCGGTTTTTTATTGGTTTTGAGTTTCAAAAATAAAAACAAGCGATTTATATAGAAAATATGACATCAAACCAACTTGTTAGGTTATTTATTACATAAAAATATCATTTTTTTTTTGATCTTTATCATATGTCAATCATACTAACTGTATCTCACATGAGATATTTACAAGGAGACAGTTGTTATGAAGTATATCGCTATTATTTTTGCTTGTTTCTCTATCAGTTTTTATGCGAGCGCTTATTCAATCGGAAGTTCAGAGACAGGTCCAAATGTCGAATGTCAATTCTCTGATGGGCACGTAAAATTTATCCCGATATTAATTTGTGAAAAATCGGGCGGGAAAGTCCTTCGATAAAAGAAAACCGCCTTTCGGCGGTTATCTTTATTTTAGTAGTTCAATCAGAATTGCTTTTCTATCGTTAATTGAAGATTGGCTAAACCAATAAGAGAACATCTCAACTTCTTTTAGTGATGATTCAAGCGGAACCAAGTTTGCATTTGATCTGTTTTTTACAGCCCATTGCAACACTTCATCACTATTTTCAGCCGGTACTTTTTCATACCAGTAGAGTGAAGAATCAATTTCGCGTTTCACTGGCGCTGCTGCAACTACCACTTCTTGCTTCACTGGTTGAGGCGCAGCAGTCGTTACTTTACTTCCTTGCTCTACAACAGCATCAACATATCCACCAGGGATGGTAAACGAAAAGCCTTTGTTCTTTGATGCCATTACATCAAAGTTGATGTCTGATATAGGTTGCTGTTTGAAAATCGCTTCATCCAATGGAATGTAGAAATATTGAGACTTCATACAGATATCACTACAAGTCTCTGAGGTAGGCGCATAAGCTTCCAGCTCTACAATTTCTGTACCATTAATTAAGGCGTATTTATACTCGTCATATGATTTTAAATATGCCATTTCCATGGATAGATAAGATGGTGGTAAAGATTGACTACCTTGTGGAACAACATAATTAAGTGCAACTGTTGCTTTAACCAATTGACCTTGTCTCTGCTCAACGGTAATTGGTTTTAACTCTTTGCCGGTGACTAAGCTGTAATTCTGCTTCTGTTTAACATCGTAGACGACATCATTAAACGCATCGTCAGGGCTTAGTGTAGAGCACCCCACAATCAAAAACGGTAAAGAAACTGACAACAAACTCTTCATTTAAAACTACCTTTTCAAGACACTAACCTTATGACATAAGTTAATTATATTATAAGGTTAAGGTATGAATAAAAAGCGCCAGTCTTTGGACCAGCGCTCATATTTAACTAAAACTTAAACTAGCTTAGAAACCGTATTCTAGACCAACACGTACTACGAAAGTTTCGTTTTGCTCGCCACCACCTTTGATATCACGTTGTGCGATACGAACGTAAGGTACAAAGCCTTCGTGAACATACATGATTTGACCAGAGATGATGCTATCTTCGTCGTTGTTTTTCACGCTACCAGTTTTTGACTCTTCGTTAGCTGCGTAGCCCACTTTGAAGCCCCAAGGACCGTTCCAGTATTGACCGATGATAGAGTAAGAAGCTTGCTCAGATGTTTTACCACCCGCTGCTAGGTCTTCAGATTCACCATATTTGTATGCCGCTGCTAGACCAAAGCCACCTGGTAGTGATGCTTCAAAACCAACTAGGTAACCAAAAGTATCAACCATTGTTGCTGCTGCTGCTGCTTTTGTCTCTAAGCCATGACCGATAAGGACACCATCAACGGTACAACCAGCAGCTTTTTGACAGTATTCTGCGTCAGACTTTGCTTTTAGCTCACGATCAGATTCTGACTCAACGGCTGCGTGGAATGTAATAAAATCAGCCGCTTTATACGTTGCCGATGCACCGTAGAAGTAGTTATCTTCAACGTCTTTGTCACCACGACCTGTTGCAAGAGCAAAACGGAAGCCATCGTAGTCAACAGAGTCATAACGAGCCATATCACCATGACGGTCACGGTTGAATTTCACATCACCGCCCCAGTCCCATGCAGCGCCCAAACCTGGGTTTGCGTAAGGCCAGTCAATGATCTCATACATTGGCGTTAACATACGACCAAAGCGAACTTTACCCCAGCTGCCGTCTAGACCGATAAAGGTATCACGGTTACCTAGTGTTGCACCGTCGCCATTTTCACCAACGTAGCCAGACTCGATCTGCATAAGAACGTTAACGTCTTCAAACATCTGTTTGCTTGCGCGGAAACCGATACGAGATTCATTTTCGTAGTCGTAGCCAGAGCTCTTATTGGTTACTTTGTTATAGTTATCGCTTGTTTTGTCAATGTTTGTAACATCGCTGTCGTAGTTAACAACAGAGATTGCTGCTACACCATACACGTCAACGTCAAAGTCACTGTTAACACCAACTTGCTTAGCCATTACGCCTGCAGATGCAAATGCTACTGCTGCACCAACAAGGGTACGCTTGAAAATTTTGTCCATGGAAAAACTCCTAAAAAATGGATATAGCTGTTTTTTCCTTTTCCCTTAAGTTGGCCGCCGAAGGGAAAAGATTTTCCTTATAAAATCTCAATAATCTTCTTTGATATTTTCGATCTTAAAGTTGCTGCATACACCATGTGTATCCATGATTGATAGACTAACTTCGCGGCATAAAACATCAATCAGAACTTAATTTCTTTATAAAAAAATATGAGCTAAGACATACTTTTTTCTAAACTAGTGATCTTGATCGACAAATAGAATTGAACTTTCACCGTTAATGATAATTTCTTTAATTTTTAAATACTTAACAATATCGACAAACATAAATATTTGAAGTGCACCGCAAATGGGATTTTAGAAAAATGGCTTTATTTTGAAATTAGATCGATATCACTTTGTGAACGACCTAAATTTGCCTAGCTAAAAAAAGCTCTTATTTTTTGATAAAAAAAAGCGCCATTTATTAAAACAGCGCTTTAAAAATCAACCTTTCAGCCAATGTGAATGGGCTTATTTATTGATGACAATTATACCATCAAGTTCACCAAGTCTTGCTCAGTTTGAACCTCAATTCCTAGCTCTTGTGCTTTCGCGAGTTTTGAACCAGCATTCTCACCAACAAACAGAATATCGGTTTTCTTTGAAACACTTCCGGTGACTTTCGCGCCGAGATTTTCTAAAGCCGCTTTCGCTTCTGAACGCGATAGCTGGGACAATGACCCCGTCAATACCACCACTTTGCCCGCAAGAGGTTGTGGCACACTCTCATCTCTTTCTTCAATTTCGGGCCAATGAACACCACAAGCCAATAGCTCAGCGATCACCTGTCTATTTTTGTCTTGGGCAAAAAAAGCCGTGATATGACTGGCGACAACTCCGCCAATATCCGCTACTTCAATTAACTGCTCATGAGAAGCGTCGATAACTAAATCAAGTGACTTAAAATGGGCAGCAAGGTTAGCCGCGGTCGCCTCTCCAACCTCACGAATACCCAGTGAATATAAGAAACGAGCCAGTGTAGTCTGTTTTGAAGCTTCTAAAGCGTTGACCACGTTCTGCGCGGATTTTGGTCCCATACGCTCTAAAACAGTGATCACCCCAGCGGTTAATTTAAACAAGTCCGCTGGCGTCTCAACCATTTCACGATCAACCAACTGCTCAATCACTTTCTCACCTAAACCGTCTACGTCCAGAGCTTTACGCGAGACGAAATGTTTGAGTGCTTCTTTACGTTGTGCTTGGCACACTAGGCCGCCAGTACAACGTGCGACCGCTTCTCCTTCAACGCGTTCCACTGCCGAACGACAAACTGGACATTGGGTTGGAAATACGATTTCACGCGCATCATCTGGACGTCTATCCATCACCACAGAGACCACTTGTGGGATCACATCGCCAGCACGGCGAATAATCACGCTATCACCAATTTTGACTTGCAAACGAGCCACTTCATCTGCGTTATGCAAAGTCGCATTACTCACAGTAACACCACCCACGAAAACCGGTTCTAGTTTTGCTACTGGCGTAATCGCGCCCGTACGACCGACCTGAAATTCAACATCGTTTAAGCGCGTGATCTCTTCTTGGGCAGGGAACTTATAAGCAATCGCCCAGCGAGGTGCTCGCGCAACAAATCCTAGACGCTCTTGCAGGGCAATGTCGTCAACCTTAATCACTACACCGTCAATCTCATACGCCAAAGCATCACGACGGCTTAAAATATCTTGGTAGTAAGCTTTTACGTCATCGAGTGACGCTACGCGTTTTGTCTCTGGACACATTGGTAGGCCCCAGCTTTTTAGCTGTAAAAAACGCTCATAGTGGCTATTTGAGAGCTCTGCTCCTTCAACGACGCCTACGCTATAGGCGTAAAAACTCAATGGGCGAGTGGCAGTGATACGCGAATCGAGTTGGCGTAAACTCCCAGCCGCAGCGTTACGCGGGTTAACAAAGGTTTTTTCACCTTTTTTTAGTGCCAGTTCATTAAGCTTGTCAAACCCTGCCTTAGGCATAAACACTTCGCCGCGAACTTCAATTCTTCGAGGCCAACCTTCACCACGCAGTTTAAGTGGAATCGCAGCGATGGTGCGTACGTTTTCTGTAATGTTCTCTCCCGTTGTACCATCACCTCGCGTCGCGGCTTGTACCAAAACGCCGTCAACATAAAGCAGACTAACTGCTAGGCCATCGAGCTTTGGCTCGCAACAGAAAAGGTCAAATTTGGCCGCAGGCAAACGGTCAATCATGCGTTTATGAAAACTATTCAGTTCATTGTCATCAAACGCATTGTCGAGTGAAAGCATTGGAATTTCATGGGCAACCGTATCAAAGCCATCAAGTGGCATACCACCGACACGTTGACTTGGCGAGTCTATGGTAATCAACTCAGGATATTGCGCTTCTAAATCGAGTAGTTCTCGCATCAAGCGGTCATACTCAGCATCTGGAATTTCAGGGCTGTCTTCGACGTAATAACGCACCGCGTGATAATGAAGAGTTTCACGTAACTGTTCGAGTTTTTGTTGAATTTCGTTCGACATATTTCACTCAATTTTCGATAAGGGATATGACTGATATCGCGAGTATGAACGCGAGAAAGATTCGGTTCAAGCGCAAATAAAAAGGCCCCTAAAATTTAGGAGCCTTAGATTAAGAATCGGGCAGATTAGCGGCTTTGGCGCGCTTTAAACTCTTTTACTTGTGCTTTATAAGCATCAATACGAGTTGGTGTTAACAGGTTACGAGCATCATCCATGACATGCCCACTTAAATCATCTGCTATTTGCTGGGCTGTTTTTAACATCAACTTGAAGTTCTGCTCTTCATCACCATAACAAGGAAGTGTCATAAAGAAGGAGATGCCTTTGGTGGTAAAGTCAGCAGGATCATCATGTTTTAAGGTTCCCGGTTGCATCATGTTAGCCACGCTAAACAACACTTTGCCCGTTCCCGAAAGATCAGTATGTCGGTGGAAAATATCCATCTCGCCGTACATTAGGTCATGTTGTTGCATGCTATCAAACAGCTTAGTACCGACAAATGGCTCATCACCTGCGCAATGAACATTCAGCACTATCACTTCCAACTCAGGCTCAGGCTCTGGTGCAGACGCATTGACTGAAGCTTGCTCTACTTCTACCACCGGCTCTTTGACTTCAATCTCTGACTTTATAACTGGCTCTAGCTCAACTTCCACTGTATCTAAAGCAGACATAGAAGGAATATCAGCCACGTCGGTCACATCTGGGATATCAGCAATGTCAGCTTTAGTCTCTCGAGCAGGCTCTTCAACGGGATAATCACCCGTTAACGGATCCGCCACTAATGGGTCAGTGATAAGAGGGTCATGGCCAAATGGGTCCGTTTGCAGATCAGGTTCCTGACGATCTTTGCGGATAATTTCAAAGTCATCCTCAGGTGCAAAGCCGCGCTCTGTGCTGCGATCGTCAACGTCATCGTTGTCCACATCCAACTTTCCTAATGGCTTATCACCGAACTTTGACTTGCCTTCTTTTTTACTCGTCCATAGACCGTGGAACAATAACGCGGCGATGGCGAGTGCGCCCACCACGATAAGTACGAATCGCAATTCCTGCATTTTCTGCTCTCATTTGCTTGGCGATAAGCGCATTTTTTGCCTTTCAACCAAGTTGATTAAACCTGTTTGCCAATAACTTTACCAAATCTATCCTAGGTTTTAGAACAAATTAATGTGAGAAGTTCCCACAATCTTGTGATTTTGGACACGCTTCTTTCTTGATAAGATAGAAACAGGTCGTTTTATACACAATCAAATTACTATGACAAAATCTACATCTCCACGCTCAGGCTTTGGCTATTTCGCTCACGGTATCGAACTAGCATTAAGTCCCGGTATACGCCGTTTCGTTCTTTTGCCCTTACTCGCCAATATTATTTTGGTCGGTGGTGCTCTGTTTTATCTCTTTAGTCATCTCGACAGTTGGATTGAGCAATGGCTTGGACAACTGCCCGAGTTTCTTTCTTGGTTAAGTTATATATTGTGGCCTCTACTGGTGCTGACCATACTGGCCACCTTCTCTTACTTCTTCAGTACGCTCGCTAACTTTATCGCGGCGCCATTCAATGGATTGTTGGCAGAAAAAGTGGAAGAGTACTTAACAGGACAACGAGTCAACGATGACGGCATACTCGCTGTCGTCAAGGACACGCCGCGAATTCTCGCCCGCGAATGGCGCAAACTGCTTTATGTGCTGCCTAAAGCCATCGGTCTGTTTTTGCTCTTACTCATCCCAGCCTTGGGTCAAACCGTCGGCCCGTTCTTATGGTTTATCTTTACGGCGTGGATGCTGGCAATTCAGTATTGTGACTATCCGTTTGATAACCACAAAATCAGTTTCAATGACATGCGTTACAATTTGAAACAAAAACAAGGTAAGGCGTATGGCTTCGGTGTTTTAGTCAGCCTGTTTACGACTATTCCGATTTTAAATCTGATTGTCATGCCTGTAGCCGTCTGTGGTGCGACGTCAATGTGGGTCAACGAGTTTAAGAAATAGCACTAAATAAGAGAAGGTGGCAGCTTGTCTTGCCACCTTCTCTATGACGAACTGGGGTTACATCACCACGTCCAACACCTTCTCCCTCTCCTACATTTTACCTGCTATATAGTCGTTCCTTCGGCATTTTAAATAAGATATAACTTTTTAATCCTTCTCTGATTTTTCTAAAAGCCCTAATCTTAATCCACATTCACGAACATGTTTGCACGGTCAAAATCTGATACTCGAGCAAATAGTCATCTTTTGAAGGACCAGACAATGAGCAAAATCTACGAAGACAACTCTCAAACTATCGGTAACACTCCTCTCGTTCGCCTAAACAAGGTGGCAAAAGGCAATGTATTGGCAAAGATTGAAGCCCGAAACCCTAGCTTCAGCGTAAAATGCCGTATCGGTGCAAACATGATTTGGGATGCCGAAAAACAAGGTAAGTTAAAGCCAGGCGTCGAACTGGTTGAGCCAACAAGTGGTAACACAGGTATCGCATTAGCCTTTGTTGCAGCGGCTCGCGGCTACAAACTGACACTTACCATGCCTGAATCAATGAGTCTTGAGAGACGTAAGCTACTTAAAGCTCTTGGGGCTAACTTGGAACTGACTGAAGCGGCTAAAGGCATGAAAGGTGCTATCGCCAAAGCAGAAGAAATCGTCGCAAGTAATCCTGATAAATATCTGCTTCTACAACAGTTTGATAACCCTGCTAACCCACAAATCCACGAGCAAACGACTGGCCCTGAAATCTGGGAAGCCACTGACGGTGAAATCGACGTGCTGGTTGCCGGTGTTGGTACTGGCGGTACGATTACCGGTACTAGCCGCTACATTAAAGGTGAAAAAGGTAAGGCGATTACTTCTGTTGCTGTAGAGCCGGCAGAATCGCCTGTGATTGCTCAAGCGCTAGCGGGTGACGAAATCCAACCTGCGCCGCACAAAATCCAAGGTATCGGTGCTGGTTTTATCCCTGGCAACCTCGATTTAGAGCTTCTTGACCGTGTTGAAGCCGTCACTTCTGATGAGGCGATTGAGATGGCACAACGCCTAATGGAAGAGGAAGGTATTCTTGCGGGCATTTCTTCGGGCGCTGCGGTAGTTGCTGCCAACCGAATCGCAGAATTACCTGAATTTAAAGGAAAAAATATTGTAGTTGTGTTACCAAGTTCAGGCGAACGCTACCTAAGTACAGCGCTATTTGCAGGCATATTTACTGAGAAAGAGAACCAACAGTAATACGTATCCAAATCAATTTTTCGTTTAAAAAAGCCCCATTCAGGGGCTTTTTTGTTGATCCAAAACGAACCTTTGGTAATATCAGCAATGTTTTATTTTTGGCTTCAAAATAATATTGCCAAATCAGTATCAAGTGGTGATGATAGTGACTAACTGTTACAGTCATTGCGACAAAAATTGTAACCAGTATCAGTTTCGACACAAATTGCTGGCAAGTTTAATAGAACACGCCGTAAGAAGTCGTTAAGCTAGGTACGGTTCAAATACTATCTAAAATATAAATTAATTGGGGTATACAAAATGTACGAGAAGCAAGTTGAAATCACTGCAGAAAATGGTCTTCACACTCGTCCTGCTGCACAGTTCGTTAAAGAAGCAAAAGCATTCGATGCTGACATCACAGTGACTTCAAACGGCAAAAGCGCTAGCGCGAAAAGCCTATTCAAACTACAAACTCTTGGCCTAGTTAAAGGTACTGTAGTTAAAATTTCTGCTGAAGGTCCACAAGCTCAGCAAGCTGTAGACCACCTAGTTGCTCTAATGGATCAGCTACACTAATCCGGTTTCCTATTTTCAAAGCCATTTTGTGAAAACAGAATGGCTTTGTTGGAAATAGGCTCTAAGTTAAGCTAAACATAAACGTTAGCGCACTATATTTTTCTCCAGTTTAAAGTTGACCAATTTAAGGTAAGGCTATGATTTCAGGCATCCTAGCATCTCCTGGTATTGCTATTGGTAAAGCACTACTACTTCAAGAAGATGAAATTGTCCTAAATACAAACTCAATCTCAGACGATCAAGTAGAAGCAGAAGTACAGCGTTTCTTTGACGCTCGTAACAAGTCATCAGCTCAGCTTGAAGCCATCAAGCAAAAAGCACTAGAAACCTTCGGTGAAGAAAAAGAAGCGATCTTTGAAGGTCACATCATGCTTCTTGAAGACGAAGAGCTAGAAGAAGAGATCCTAGCACTGATCAAAAAAGACAAGCTATCTGCTGATAACGCAATTCACACTGTTATCGAAGAGCAAGCTTGTGCACTTGAATCGCTAGACGACGAATACCTAAAAGAGCGTGCAACTGACATCCGTGATATCGGTTCTCGCTTTGTTAAAAATGCTCTAGGCATCAACATCGTTTCTCTAAGCGATATTGACCAAGAAGTTATCCTAGTAGCTTACGACCTAACACCATCAGAAACAGCACAAATCAACCTTGATTACGTACTTGGTTTTGCATGTGATATCGGCGGTCGTACCTCTCACACTTCAATCATGGCGCGTTCTCTAGAGCTACCAGCTATCGTTGGTACTAACGACATCACTAAGAAAGTGAAGAACGGCGACATGCTAATTCTTGATGCGATGAATAACAAAATTGTTATCAACCCATCAGAGCAAGAGCTGGCTGATGCTAAAGCAGTAAAAGCAGCGTTCCTTGCAGAGAAAGAAGAACTAGCAAAACTTAAAGATTTGCATGCTGAAACTCTAGACGGTCACCGTGTAGAAGTTTGCGGTAACATTGGTACTGTTAAAGACTGTGATGGCATCATCCGCAATGGCGGTGAAGGTGTGGGTCTGTACCGTACTGAGTTCCTATTCATGGACCGCGACGCGCTACCAACTGAAGAAGAACAGTACCAAGCTTACAAAGAAGTTGCAGAAGCAATGGAAGGTCACGCGGTAATCATCCGTACTATGGATATCGGCGGTGACAAAGATCTACCATACATGGATCTACCAAAAGAGATGAACCCATTCCTTGGTTGGCGTGCAGTTCGTATCAGCTTGGATCGTCGTGAAATTCTACGTGACCAGCTACGTGGTATCCTACGTGCATCAGCACACGGTAAACTACGTATCATGTTCCCAATGATCATCTCTGTTGAAGAAATTCGTGCGTTGAAAGCAGCGATCGAAGAGTACAAAGCAGAACTTCGTGAAGAAGGCCACGCGTTCGATGAAAACATCGAGATCGGCGTAATGGTTGAGACACCAGCAGCTGCTGCAATCGCTCACCACCTAGCAAAAGAAGTGGCATTCTTCTCAATTGGTACTAACGATTTAACGCAGTACACACTTGCGGTAGACCGTGGTAACGAGATGATCTCTCACCTATACAACCCACTGTCACCAGCAGTATTAACTGTGATCAAGCAAGTTATCGATGCTTCACACGCTGAAGGTAAGTGGACTGGTATGTGTGGTGAGCTAGCAGGCGATGAGCGTGCGACACTCCTACTACTAGGTATGGGTCTAGATGAATTCTCAATGAGCGGCATCTCTATCCCTAAGGTTAAGAAAGTTATTCGCAACTCTAACTTTGCTGAAGTAAAAGCAATGGCAGAAGAAGCACTTTCTCTACCAACAGCAGCAGAAATCGAAGCAGTTGTAGAAAAGTTTATTGCAGAGAAATCTAAGTAATCTGCATAAATCAATCGAGTCAATGAATAACGATTAGACGCCACTGTTTTATTTATAAGGTTGAGAGAGATTGACTCTCAACCTATAAATTGCCAATTTGTAGCGTCAATATGAGCGCTTTGTAGCGCTAAAATTATTCGTCTATTCGACTAGATTGGTATACTATATTGCGAAAGAATAAAACTAAACGTTAGGAGCATGACACAATGGGTCTGTTTGACAAACTTAAGAAGCTAGTATCTGATGACAGCGCTGATGTTGGTGCAATTGAGATCATCGCACCTCTATCTGGTGAAATCGTAAACATCGAAGATGTGCCAGATGTAGTTTTCGCTGAGAAAATCGTTGGTGACGGTATCGCGATTAAACCAGCAGGCGACAAGATGGTAGCTCCAGTTAACGGTACTATCGGTAAGATCTTCGAAACTAACCACGCATTCTCTATCGAATCTGACGATGGCGTTGAGCTATTCGTTCACTTCGGTATCGACACTGTTGAACTGAAAGGCGAAGGCTTCAAGCGTATCGCTGAAGAAGGTCAAGCTGTTAAAGCTGGCGACACAATCATTGAGTTCGATCTAGCTCTTCTAGAAGAGAAAGCTAAGTCTACTCTAACTCCTGTAGTTATCTCTAACATGGACGAAATCAAAGAGCTTAACAAGCTTTCTGGTGCCGTGACTGTTGGTGAAACGCCAGTACTACGTGTAACTAAGTAATTTCTACTTAGCCAAACATGAAAAAACGCTGCCTAGGCAGCGTTTTTTGTTTTTGTAAGGCCGCCAAACTTAAAGCCCTAGAGCATACTTAAGTACTTGCTGTTTTAACGGCCCCGCTTTGTCAGCGATCTTCAGTGCCGCATTACGCAACAATTTAAGCGGTGCGACATCATTGCTAAATCCTTTATAGAAAACATCCATTCCAGATTGCATCAGCAAGTTATCTGCATGACGTTTACGTTGGTAACAAGCAAAAACCTCACTGCTAAGCGACTCACCTTTGGTGACAGCTAACAACGCATCGACATCTTTAAAACCCAAATTAACCCCCTGCCCTGCAAGCGGATTAATCGTATGGGCTGAGTCACCAACCAAAATACATCGATTCTTAACATACTGCTGGGCATGACGACGAGTCAGTGGGAATGAACCATGCTGCAACACTCTAATATCGCCTAACTCTTGTGGGAAGTACGCTAACACCTCATCTCGCAATTGCGCTTGACTCATCGCACTAAGCTGCTTGATACGTTTCGGAGAATCATACCAAACCAGAGAGCCTTGCTTACCGCAAAGCGGCAGGAAGGACCTAGGGCCAGATGGATGGAACTGTTGCCAAGTGATATCTTGTTGTTCATGTTCAGTTTCAACATTAATCAACATACAGTGCTGGCGATAATCCCAAGCAGTAATACCAATACCTGCCTGCTGACGCACTTGTGAATTCGCACCATCAGCCCCCACTACCCACTGCGCTGAAATTTGGGCACCAGAAGCTAGCGTTATTTGCACATCATCACCAATGACCATCGACGCCAGTGAATCTGGGCAGATCACCGTTAAATTGGGGTACTGCTCGAATTGCTGCCATAAACCAAGCTGGATCAGACGGTTTTCAACAATATACCCTAACTGCTCAAGCCCAAGTTCATCGGCATGAAATCGCGTGCGACACTCAGGATGCTCCCACGTTTCAAGACGACGATAAGGGCAAACTCTGCTGGCTTCAATGGCCGACCAAGCGCCTAGTTCAGTAAGAATTTGAACAGAGTGATGGGATATCGCTGACACACGGATATCCATCGGTTGTTCGGCGGAATAAGGCTGAGGAGCTTGACCTTCCACCATCACAACTTGTCTTCCTTGCTTGGCAAACCCAAGCGCAACAGCGGCACCGACCATGCCACCACCGATCACAGCAATATCAAACTTGTTCATTTTTTACACGTCATCATCTTGATTTGTGGGTGAATTTTGATTGTACGGATTGATTACCAAAATGTAACTAAAAACCTTATCGCTCTAATGGGTAAAGCCCTTGTAATTTCGGGCTTTGACTGATTTAGCCACAACACTAGTCAGGTGCTTTTTAAAGCAGTACAATACGCCGCTTACCGCCGAGAGGGCGGCTATAATTTGAACTAACACTCTTAGCGTAGTTCAACCGATTTTAAGATTTAACACGAGCGAAAGTGAGATGAGTAAGAAACTGCTAATTAAAACTTGGGGTTGCCAGATGAACGAATACGATTCATCGAAAATGGCCGACCTGCTTAACGCTGCAAATGGCTATGAGCTAACAGAAGACCCTGATGAAGCAGATGTACTTCTACTTAATACCTGTTCGATCCGTGAAAAAGCGCAGGAAAAAGTATTCCACCAACTAGGCCGTTGGAAAACACTTAAAGATAAAAAAGCGGGTGTTGTGATCGGTGTGGGTGGCTGTGTAGCGACTCAAGAAGGCGATCACATCCGTGAACGTGCACCATTTGTTGACGTAATTTTTGGTCCACAAACGCTGCATCGTCTACCAGAGATGATTAAACAGTCGCAAACTAACGAAGCGCCTGTAATGGATATCTCATTCCCTGAAATTGAAAAATTTGACCGTCTACCAGAGCCGCGCGCTGAAGGTGCAACGGCATTCGTTTCCATTATGGAAGGCTGCTCAAAATACTGTACTTACTGTGTGGTACCATACACTCGTGGTGAAGAAGTTAGCCGCCCAATGGACGACGTTCTGTACGAAATTGCTCAGCTTGCTGAGCAAGGTGTACGCGAAGTTAACCTTCTAGGTCAAAACGTAAACGCATACCGCGGTCCAACGCATGAAGGCGATATTTGCTCATTTGCTGAACTGCTACGCCTTGTTGCGTCTATCGATGGCATCGACCGTATTCGCTTTACCACTAGCCACCCACTAGAATTTACTGACGACATCATCGCTGTATACGAAGACACGCCTGAACTCGTGAGCTTCCTACACCTTCCAGTACAAAGTGGTAGTGACCGCGTACTGACCATGATGAAGCGTCCACACACGGCTATTGAGTACAAGTCAATCATCCGTAAGCTACGTAAAGCACGTCCTGACATTCAAATCAGCTCAGACTTTATCGTTGGCTTCCCTGGTGAATCAGACAAAGATTTCCAAGACACCATGAAGCTTATCAAAGACGTCGATTTTGATATGAGCTTCAGCTTTATCTTCTCACCTCGTCCAGGTACACCTGCGGCAGATTACCCATGTGATCTCGCTGAAGACGTGAAGAAAGAGCGTTTGTATGAACTACAACAAACTATCAATGCACAAGCAATGCGTTACTCACGCCTGATGTTAGGTACCGAACAGCGCGTTCTCGTTGAAGGTCCATCGAAGAAAAACCTAATGGAGTTGCGTGCTCGTACCGAAAATAACCGTGTGGTTAACTTCGAAGGCAGTGCAGAGCTGATTGGTCAGTTTGTTGATGTTAAGATTGTCGACGTATTTGCTAACTCACTACGTGGTGAGCTAGTGCGCACAGAAAAAGATATGGATCTTCGTAGCGTGATTTCACCAACACAGATGATGGCGAAGACACGTCGCGAAGACGAGCTAGGTGTTGCAACGTTTACGCCATAAGCTCGTACATACCAATACAATTGACTGAATTGGTATCTATGCCATTGGAGAGCTGGTCGTTGTCAGCTCTCCATAATATGGCTTCAATGAGAGGTAACTTTGAGCAATAAAATCGTAACTCTAGAGATCGATCTAGAACCTGCAGACAACCGCCGTTTAGCTAGCCTATGCGGTCCATTCGATGACAACATCAAGCATTTAGAGCGCCGTTTAGGTGTCGAAATCAGCTACCGAGGCAACTTCTTCACCATCGTGGGAAAACCCCACACCTCAGCAGCCGCGCTTGAAATAATCAAAACTCTTTACGTCAACACCGCTCCTGTACGTGGCAATATTCCTGATATCGAACCGGAAGAGATCCATCTGGCGATCAAAGAAACTGGCGTACTTGAACAAAGCACTGAGTCATCTTTCGAACACGGCAAAGAAGTTTTCGTTAAGACTAAAAAGGGCGTGATCAAACCTCGTACCCCGAACCAAGCGCAGTACTTGGTCAATATGGTCACTCACGATATCAGCTTTGGTATTGGTCCGGCAGGTACAGGTAAAACTTACCTTGCGGTTGCTGCGGCAGTTGATGCCCTAGAGCGTCAAGAAATTCGCCGTATTCTGCTTACCCGTCCAGCGGTTGAAGCAGGTGAGAAACTAGGTTTCTTACCAGGTGATTTAAGCCAAAAAGTTGACCCATACCTTCGCCCTCTTTATGACGCTTTGTTTGAAATGCTGGGCTTTGAGCGCGTAGAGAAACTGATCGAACGTAACGTGATTGAAGTGGCACCACTGGCATACATGCGTGGTCGTACTCTCAATGACGCCTTCATCATTCTTGATGAAAGCCAAAATACCACCGTGGAACAAATGAAAATGTTCCTGACTCGAATCGGCTTTAACTCACGTGCGGTTATCACGGGTGACGTTACCCAGATTGACTTACCTCGCGGAGCAAAGTCAGGCTTACGCCACGCGATTGAAGTGCTGAATGAAGTGGATGAGATCAGCTTTAACTTCTTCCAATCTGACGATGTCGTCCGCCACCCGGTGGTTGCTCGTATCGTCAATGCTTATGAGAAGTGGGAAGCACAAGATCAAAAAGAGCGTAAAGAATTCGAAAAACGCCGCCGCGAAGAACGCGAAGCCAAACTACTTGAAGCACAAAAAGCAGAGCTATTATCTGCACCGGAGAACAAAGAGTAATGACAATCGAACTCGATCTACAATTGGCAGTCGAAGATGAAGCAGGCTTGCCTAGTTTCGATGAAATTCACTCATGGTTAAGCAACGCGGTTTCGCTTTTTCAAAAAGAAGCGGAAGTCACTGTGCGCATCGTTGATGAGCAAGAAAGCCACCAGCTCAACCTAGAATACCGTGGCAAAGACAAGCCAACGAATGTGCTGTCTTTTCCATTTGAAGCTCCTCCGGGTATCGAGATTAATCTACTTGGCGATTTAATCATCTGCCGACAAGTGGTTGAACAGGAAGCAATTGAGCAAGATAAGCCTTTATTAGCACATTGGGCTCATATGGTTGTACATGGCAGCTTGCATCTGCTAGGTTATGATCATATCGAAGACGATGAAGCTGAAGAGATGGAATCGCTCGAAACAGAGATCATGCAAAAAATGGGCTTTACTGACCCATATATTGCAGAAAAAGAGTAACTTAGGTTACTTGGTGGAAAGCAAGCTACCGCGTTTTTTCGCCGCTTTGCCTTCCAATGTGTGCTATCACACTTCTGATAGCGTTATTGTAATGAGACACAATGAACGAAGACAATTCGCCCTCATCTGTAGAAGGTAAGAAAGAAAAATCTGAAGGTCCGAGTAGAAAGTCCTTCTTTGAACGCCTAGGTCAACTATTTCAAGGTGAACCAAAAGACCGCCAAGAGCTTGTGGATGTTATCCGTGACTCTGAAGTTAATGACCTGATTGACCACGACACTCGCGACATGCTTGAGGGTGTTATGGAAATCGCCGAGATGCGAGTACGAGACATTATGATCCCGCGCTCGCAAATGGTAACGGTTGAACGTACCGATGACCTTGATGCCCTAGTGGCTTTAATCACGGATGCTCAGCACTCTCGCTACCCTGTGATTAGCGAGGACAAAGACCATGTGGAAGGCATTCTACTAGCGAAGGACCTACTTAAGTACCTTGGTTCCAACAGCGCAGAGTTCGATATCGAGCAAGTGATTCGCCCTGCGGTCGTGGTACCTGAAAGCAAACGTGTTGACCGTCTATTAAAAGAATTCCGTGAAGAGCGCTACCATATGGCAATCGTCGTGGATGAGTTTGGTGGCGTGTCAGGCCTAGTAACGATTGAAGATATCTTGGAAGAAATTGTCGGCGACATCGAAGATGAGTTCGACGATGAAGAAGAACTGGATATTCGCAAGCTAAGCAAACACACTTTTGCTGTCAAAGCCCTAACCACTATTGAAGAGTTCAACGAAACCTTTGGAACTTCGTTCAGTGATGAAGAAGTGGATACGGTGGGTGGTTTAGTGATGACAACATTTGGTCATCTACCTTCACGTGGCGAAATTGTAGAGATTGATGGCTACAGTTTCAAAGTAACTGCCGCAGACAACCGCCGCGTTGTTCAACTGCAAGTTACCGTGCCCGATGAAGAGCAATTCACTCAACCAGTTGAAGAATAATCCACCATTCTTCTCAATAAGAATAATACGATGATTAGTAATCTATTTCATCGCCTCAAGCGGCCCCTAGGGGCCGCTTTTGTTGGCGCTTTAACAACATTCGCATTCGCACCTTATCAAGTATGGCCACTCGCTTTTGTCAGCGTGGCAGCGCTACTCTATTTGATTAGTGGACAATCAGCCAAAAAAGCGGCATGGATTGGTTACGCGTGGGGATTTGGTCAATTTGCAACTGGCATCAGTTGGGTTCACGTCAGCATCGACAACTTTGGTGGCATGCCCAAGTTTGCTAGTCTGTTGCTCATGACGATGCTGGTCGGTTATCTCGCCATCTATCCTGCCCTATTTGCCGGGCTGCTTAATCGCTTTGCTCCGAACAATAACCGAACGCGCTTCTTTGTGCTGGCTCCAGCATTGTGGCTGGTCAGTGACTGGCTACGCGGCTGGGTGATGACCGGGTTTCCTTGGTTATGGCTTGGATACAGTCAAATTGATTCACCACTGGCAAGTTTTGCCCCTATTGGTGGTGTCGAACTGATCACCCTATTAATTGTCATCAGCTCAGGAGCAATCAGCTATGCCCTGCTCAATCGACATTGGCTCACACTTATCGTTCCAGCAGTGATTCTTGCGACTGGCTTTGGACTGCGCAATATCAACTGGGTAACACTGAATCCAGACAGCACAACTAAAGTCGCTTTAGTACAAGGCAACATCGAGCAAGCACTCAAATGGGTACCGAGTCAACGTTGGCCAACCATCATGAAATATATCGACCTTACCCGCCAAAACTGGGATGCCGATATTATCATTTGGCCAGAAGCTGCGATTCCAGCATTTGAGTTTGAAATCAGCTCATTTCTCGCCAACCTAGATAGCAATGCAAAAGCCCATAACAGCGCCGTTATTACTGGGGTAGTCAACCAAGATGAGCAGCGTCGCTTTTACAACAGCATTCTCTCGTTAGGTGACACCGCATATGGTGATTACAGCTACGATCTCGAAAAACGTTATCATAAACACCATTTGCTACCGTTTGGCGAGTTTGTGCCATTTGAAGAGATACTTCGTCCAATCGCCCCGTTCTTTAACTTACCGATGTCTTCGTTTAGTCGTGGTGAGTTTATCCAGCCTAATATTGATGCTAACGGCAAGCAATTGGCGCCAGCTCTGTGCTACGAAATTATCTTTGGCGAGCAAGTGCGAGAAAACATCACCGATGACACAGACTTTATCCTCACGCTCTCTAATGACGCATGGTTTGGTCGCTCAATCGGCCCATTACAACATATGGAAATTGCCCGTATGCGTGCTTTGGAGTTTGCCAAACCAGTGATTCGCTCAACCAACAACGGCGTAACAGCAGTCACAGACTTTAAAGGTAATATCACCGCTCAATTGCCGCAGTTTGAAACGGGCGTCTTGCGCACCCAAGTTACCTCAACCACCGGACAAACACCGTATCACGGATACGGCAGTTGGCCGCTATACCTCTGGGTGGCATTTTGTCTTGCCATTACGTGGCGAACCAGACAGCAAACAAAACGCTAAAACGAATCAAGGGCTCTCAGAGCCCTTGATTATTTCAACACCACATTAAGGCTTTAATGCTCGTCGAGAGAAAGAGGTATGCCCGCATTGGGTGCATGCGATAATAACGGTGGGATGGTTGTATTGGGTTTGATGACCACACTCTTCACACACCAAAGTACCTAAGCCAATCACTTCTCCAGCTTCATATAAGCCTTGATGTTCTAGATCGGCGAATAACTCGACCCATTCAACCTTGGTTCTGTCGGTAATTTCCAACAGCCCTTGCCAAATAGAGTCTGCCACCATCAAATAAAACGGACCTTTCTTCGAGTCTTCATAGCTATCTGCAAACTCTTTTAAATCCGATTTCATGTAAGCAGAGATAAGCGCTAGCTCATCTTTGGTCATATCATTTGCTGCATCCACGTATTTTCCTGAGGTTTCTAGCACATGGTTAACCTCGTCCGGACTATGTTTGAGCGCTTCAACCACGTCCTCAAACATATCTTCATAACCTGTTTTACGTTTAGCCATAGTCACCCCCTTTTGTGGTTCCCAACAACCTGAACCTATAAATTCAGTGTTATCAGCTTTGGATAACACCCTCTTCATGAGCGATCAATGCCTCAGGAAGAGAGATAAAGCCGCCAACAGTGCCGCAATCTCTATGATGAAGAGTGTTGGCTATTGTTGAACCTTGCTCCTTTATGTATTCTATGACGATCTATTATTGTCTGTTCTAACTGAACTCACACTTTCCAAGATAACCGGATATCATCGATGCAAGAGCAATATAACCCACAAGATATTGAACAGAAGGTTCAACAGAACTGGGACAACAACAAGACCTTTGTTGTAAGTGAAGACCCAAATAAAGAAAAATTCTACTGTCTATCAATGTTCCCATACCCAAGTGGTCGACTGCACATGGGTCACGTGCGTAACTACACTATCGGTGATGTGGTATCTCGTTTCCAACGTCTACAAGGCAAAAACGTCATGCAACCTATCGGTTGGGACGCGTTTGGTCTACCTGCAGAAAACGCAGCAGTAAAAAACAACACTGCACCAGCGCCTTGGACATACGAAAACATCGAATACATGAAAAACCAGCTTAAGCTGCTAGGTTTTGGCTACGACTGGAATCGTGAGTTCGCAACGTGTACTCCAGAGTACTACCGTTGGGAGCAAGAATTCTTCACTAAGCTTTACCAAAAAGGGTTAGTTTACAAGAAGACTTCTTCTGTTAACTGGTGTCCAAATGACCAAACTGTTTTAGCTAATGAGCAAGTGGAAGACGGTTGTTGCTGGCGTTGTGATACTCCGGTAGAGCAAAAAGAAATTCCACAGTGGTTTATTAAAATCACTGAATACGCACAAGAGCTACTAGACGATCTAGACAAGCTTGAAGGTTGGCCTGAAATGGTTAAGACCATGCAGCGCAACTGGATCGGTCGCTCTGAAGGTGTTGAACTCAAGTTTGAAGTTCAAGGTCAACAAGACCTTGAAGTCTACACGACACGCCCTGACACGCTAATGGGTGTCACTTACGTTGGTATTGCAGCGGGTCACCCTCTTGCAACACTTGCGGCGAAGAACAACCCTGAACTTGCAGCGTTCATCGAAGAGTGTAAAAACACCAAAGTAGCAGAAGCAGAACTTGCGACAATGGAGAAAAAAGGTATGGCAACAGGCCTTACTGCCATTCATCCATTAAACGGTCGTGAAGTACCTGTCTATGTAGCTAACTTCGTGCTAATGGATTACGGCACAGGCGCAGTAATGGCCGTTCCTGCACACGACCAACGTGACTACGAGTTCGCAACTAAGTACGGTCTAGACATCGTGCCAGTGATCAAGCCAGTTGACGGCAGCGAGCTAGACATCTCTGAAGTAGCATACACAGAGAAAGGTGTATTGTTCGATTCAGGTGAGTTCGACGGTCTAGAATTCCAAGCAGCATTCGATGCTATCGCAGCGAAGCTAGAAGCAGAAGGCAAAGGCACTAAGACTGTTAACTTCCGTCTACGTGACTGGGGTGTATCTCGTCAACGTTACTGGGGCGCACCAATCCCAATGGTAACCACTGAAGACGGTCAAGTTCACCCTGTACCTGCGGATCAACTACCAGTGATTCTTCCTGAAGACGTAGTGATGGATGGCGTAACAAGCCCAATCAAAGCAGATAAAGAGTGGGCGAAGACCACGTTCAACGGCGAACCTGCGCTGCGTGAAACTGACACCTTCGATACCTTCATGGAATCTTCTTGGTACTACGCGCGCTACTGTTCACCACAAGCAGACGATATCCTAGATCCAGAAAAAGCGAACTACTGGCTACCAGTAGACCAGTACATCGGTGGTATCGAGCACGCTTGTATGCACCTACTGTACTCGCGCTTCTTCCACAAGCTACTTCGTGATGCAGGCTACGTAACGTCTGACGAGCCATTCAAGCAACTACTGTGTCAAGGCATGGTACTGGCTGATGCGTTCTACTTTGAGAACGAGAAAGGCGGAAAAGAGTGGGTTGCACCAACTGACGTTAAAGTTGAACGTGACGGTAAAGGCCGCATCACTTCTGCGACTGACAACGAAGGTCGCAACGTTGAGCACTCAGGCATGATCAAGATGTCTAAGTCTAAGAACAACGGTATCGACCCACAAGAGATGGTAGACAAGTACGGTGCTGACACTGTGCGTCTATTCATGATGTTCGCCTCTCCAGCAGACATGACACTTGAGTGGCAAGAGTCTGGCGTAGAAGGTGCTAACCGCTTCCTGAAACGTGTATGGAAACTAGTGAAAGAGCACACAGCGAAAGGCGCAGCAGAATCAGTCGATGCATCTGCACTTTCGGGTGAGCAAAAAGCACTTCGTCGTGACGTTCACAAAACTATCGCGAAAGTGACAGACGATATCGCTCGTCGTCAAACATTCAACACAGCAATCGCTGCCATCATGGAATTGATGAACAAGCTAGCGAAAGCACCTCAAGAATCGGCACAAGATCGTGCAATCCTTGATGAAGCGCTAAAAGCCGTTGTTGCCATGCTTTACCCAATCACTCCACACATCTCATACGAGCTATGGGCTGCGCTAGGTGAAGCAGACATCGACAATGCGGTATGGCCGACATTCGACGAGAAAGCGCTGGTTGAAGACGAAAAGACAATCGTAGTTCAAGTTAACGGCAAACTACGTGCGAAACTGACGGTAGCGGCTGACGCAACTAAAGAGCAAGTGGAAGAACTTGGTCTAAACGATGAAAACGTGACTAAATTCACCGATGGTCTAACGATCCGTAAAGTCATTTACGTTCCGGGTAAACTACTCAACATCGTTGCTAACTAACTCTTGATTAATAAGATTTAGTGAGCAAGCGCTAAACATATGAGGTTGTTTCAGCAGCCTCATTGCAAGCGCGATAAAATAACTAACAGGGTAGTCCGTCTACCCTGTTTATTTATCTCAAGCCATTTTCTGCGCCGATGAGCAAGTGAGTGACTTCAGATAAATAACCAATAACAGAGAGCCGTACGTCAATGCGTCTATTTTCCCTATCCTCTATTAAGTTGACTAGTGTTGTACTAGCAGCCACTCTTTTGACTGCTTGTGGTTTCCATTTAAGAGGCGACTATTCAATTCCTGAAGAGCTCGACACCATGTCACTCACTAGTTACGACCAATACAGTAACTTTACTCGTATGATGCGCGGACAGTTACGTATGAACGATGTAAAAGTGGTGCCACCTGCGGCGAATGTCCCTAACTTACACCTGCTCGGCGAGAGCGTGAGTGAGCGTACGCTATCTCTTTACCAAAACACTCGCGCTGCGGAAAAAGAGCTAACACTCAATGCCTCTTACCGCGTGACCATTCCTGAATTAGGTTCTCGTCAGTTTTCGACCAGCGTAACGCGCAGCTACCTCGACAACCCGCTAACCGCATTAGCAAAATCGGTTGAGCGTGACATGATTGAAGACGAAATGCGTAAACTGGCTGCGACTCAGATTGTACGCCAAATGGCACGACTAAAAGCAGACATCGAAAATGGCACCATGTTAACGGGTGAAGAACTTGATGAGCAAAAAGTACAACAACGTGCAAACGCCCAGCAAGACTACCAAATCCAGACTATCGAAAATGACACCAACTCTCTTGATATAGAGCAGCCACTGCTTGAACAATAAGAGATCGTAATGCGTATTTTTGCTGACCGCCTAGCGGATCAACTGAGCAAACAGCTCCACTCATGTTACTTGCTGTTTGGCAACGAACCTCTGCTTCTTCAAGAATCACGTCAAGCCATTCAGCATGCAGCCAAGCAACAAGGTTTTGAAGAACGGCATCGATTTGCTATTGATGCCAGTTTCGATTGGCATCAAGTTTATGACTGCTGCCAAGCACTCAGCCTATTCTCGTCACGTCAACTGATTGAACTTGAATTACCTGAGTCCGGCGTCAATGCTGCGATTGCCAAAGAGCTTGTTAGCATTGCTGAGATGTTGCATCCCGATATATTACTGGTCCTTGTTGGAACAAAATTAACCAAAGCACAAGAGAGCGCCAAGTGGTTTAAAACACTCCATGCTCATGGGTGCTGGGTAAACTGTCTCGCCCCGGATTTGCAACGTCTACCTCAATTTGTTCAAACTCGTTGCCGAGCACTTGGTTTAAAGCCTGATGCCGAAGCAGTACAGATGTTGGCACAGTGGCACGAAGGGAACCTGTTTGCTCTAGCTCAAAGCCTAGAGAAGTTGGTGCTGCTCTACCCTGATGGCGAACTCAACATGGTACGCTTAGAGCAGTCATTGAGCCGCCATAACCACTTTACCGCCTTTCACTGGGTTGATGCCCTATTGGCAGGTAAAGGAAATCGAGCACAACGAATTTTACGCCAACTGGAAGCTGAAGGTGTTGAGGTCGTGATCTTGGTGCGCACCATCCAAAAAGAGCTGACCCAGCTATTACAGATGCAGCAACAAGCACAACGCAGCTCAATTGCCCAAGTATTTGACAGTTATCGTATTTGGCAAAACAAACGCCCGCTCTACTCTGCGGCGATGCAACGCTTAAGCATCCATCGTTTACAAAGTTTGATGCAACTTTTAGCCCAAACTGAAATCTTAACTAAAACCCAGTATGACCAACCAAGCTGGCCATTATTGCATCAACTGAGTGTTGAGCTCTGCTTACCACAAGTGAAGCTGTAAAAAGCGTGTTATAATCTGCCACCCCAAAATACTCCAACAACCGCGGTTTACCGCCTAGCGTCATTGAGGATATCAATTTGCAACACCAACAACTTAACGCATTTCTAGTAGACAAAGCAGACGACATGAAAGCACAAGACATTCAAACTATTGATGTGCAAGGTAAATCAAGCATTACCGATTTTATGATCGTATGTACCGGTACGTCGAAGCGTCATGTTGCCTCAATTGCTGATCACGTGGCTCGTGAAGCGAAACTGGCTGGTTTTGAGCCGCTGGCTATCGATGGTGAAGTCGAAGGTGAGTGGGTTGTGGTCGATATGGGTGATACCATTTTACACGTGATGCAAGAAGAGCAACGTGAAATGTACCAGCTTGAAAAGCTATGGGGCTAAGCGATGAAATTGCAATTAATCGCCGTTGGCACAAAAATGCCCAAGTGGGTTGAAGAAGGCTTCCAAGAATATAAACGCCGTTTTCCTCATGATATGCCTTTGGAATTGATCGAAATTCCCGCTGGCAAACGCGGTAAAAATGCCGATATTGCAAGAATTCTGCAAAAAGAAGGCGAAGCGATGCTCGCGGCCGTGCCTAAAGGCAATCGAATTGTTACTCTCGATATCCCTGGTAAAAAATGGGACACGCCACAGTTGGCTGAACAGCTAGAAAGCTGGAAGCTTGATGGCCGTGATGTGTCTATTTTGATCGGAGGCCCTGAGGGGTTAGCACCAGCATGTAAAGCTGCCGCCGATCAAAGTTGGTCGCTCTCTGCGCTGACCTTACCTCATCCACTAGTACGTATTGTGATGGCAGAAAGCCTCTATCGTGCTTGGAGCATTACTGCTAACCATCCATACCATCGAGAATAAGCGTCAATGTTGAGGAAACGCACCAAAATCAGAGACTACCAAGAAGAATCTCGCCTATTTGCTAGCCGGGCGATTGTCGCTTTTCTTGGTATTGTCGTGATGATGGGTCTTTTGGTGGTGAACTTGTACAACATTCAAGTCAACCAGTATCAAGACTATAAAACTCGCTCAAACGATAACCGAATTAAAGTCGTCCCTATCGCGCCTAACCGCGGTCTTATTTACGATCGTAACGGTGTGCTCTTGGCTGAAAACCGCCCAGTATTCAGCTTGGAGATCACGCCTGAGAAAATCAAGGATATGGACGACACGATTACGCGTCTTCAAGCCATTCTTGACATCACACCTGAGCAAGTTGAGCGCTTCCAAAAAGAGCGTCGCCAAACGCGCCGCTTTAAGTCCGTTCCAATCCTAACCCAGTTAACAGAAGAACAAGTCGCCAAGTTCTCGGTCAATCAGCATAAGTTCCCAGGGGTTGCAGTCAATGCCAACCTGAAGCGTTACTACCCATATGGTGAAATACTGACGCATGTTATTGGTTATGTATCCCGTATCAATGACCGAGATATGCAACGTCTTGTCCGAGAAGAAAAAGACGCTAATTATCAAGCCACACGTGATATTGGTAAACTTGGCATCGAGCGTTACTACGAAGACTTACTCCATGGTACGGCAGGTTACCAAGAGGTCGAAGTCAACAGCCGCGGACGCATTATTCGTGTCTTAAAGTACATTCCACCCGTCCCTGGTAAAGACATTGTGCTTAACCTCGACATCAACTTGCAGACCTATGTACATGATCTGCTCGCGGGACGTCGTGGCAGTGCCGTGGTGCTTGACCCTCATGACAATGGGGTACTCGCAATGGTATCTAGCCCAAGTTATGATCCGAATGCCTTTGTGCATGGCATTTCAGGTAAAGCTTACCGGGCTCTGCTTAATGATAAAAATCGCCCATTGGTCAACCGCGCAACACTGGGGATCTACCCACCAGCTTCAACGATTAAACCGATGATGGCAGTGGCCGCTTTGCAAGAAGGGGTCATCACGCCAAATACGATTCGCAACGATCCTGGTTATTGGAAAATACCGAACTCAAAAACAAAGCCTTTCCGCGACTGGCTACGTTGGGGTCATGGTAAAGTAGACGTGATCAAGTCAATTGAAGAGTCAGTTGATACATTCTATTACCAAGTCGCTTATGACATGGGAATTGACCGAATTTCACAATGGATGATGATGTTTGGCTTTGGTGACTACACCGGCATCGACATTCATGAAGAGAGTAAAGCCAACATGCCAACGCGTGATTGGAAAATGGCGCGTCACCGCACTCCTTGGTATCAAGGGGATACGATCCCTGTGGGGATTGGACAAGGCTATTGGACAGCAACACCAATGCAAATTGCTAAAGCCACCTCGGTCGTCGTCAACCGTGGTAAAGTCATTGCGCCTCACCTATTGCGCGCCACCATAGAGAATGGGGCCGAGTTTAATACCAACTCGATGGCTGAAATTGTCACCTACCCGCCAATCACTGGGGTTAAAGATCGTTATTGGGACATAGCCGAAGAAGGTATGCGCCTAGTAAACCATGGTCGTAAAGGTACGGCACGCCGAGCGTTCGCCAAAACTCCGTATATGAGCGCGGGTAAATCCGGTACCGCTCAGGTATTTGGCTTAGGCGAAAACGAAGAGTACAACGCGGACGAAATAGCCGAACACTTGCGTGACCACGCATTGTTTACCGGCTTTGCTCCAATAGATGACCCACAATTAATCGTCACTGTGGTTCTAGAAAACGCTGGCGGAGGCTCGAGTAATGGTGCTCCTGTCGTGCGTAAAGTGTTTGACCACGTATTAGTCGAGAAAGATATAGCGAAAAACAAGGATTAGTCATGGACTTTGCCCATCCTACAGGCCAAAACCGTTCTCTATTTGAACGATTCCACATCGACCTGCCGCTGCTACTAGGTATTCTAGTCTTGATGGGATTTGGTTTAGTTGTGATGTACAGTGCAAGCGGCCAGAGCTTTGCAATGATGGATCGGCAAGCGATGCGGATGGGGTTGTCGCTAGGTGTGATGATCCTGCTAGCACAAATACCACCGCGAACCTATGAAAGCCTTGCTCCACTGATGTTTTTTGCTGGCGTACTGCTGCTGTTTGGCGTGCTATTTTTTGGTGAAGCCTCCAAGGGTGCGCAGCGGTGGTTAAACTTGGGTATTGTGCGTTTTCAACCCTCCGAGCTCCTCAAACTTGCCGTGCCATTGATGGTGGCACGCTATATTGGTCGTCGAGCGTTACCACCCACTTTCCAAACGATTGTGATGTCGTTAGTCATGGTCATGGTGCCAACGATTTTGATTGCCAAGCAGCCCGACTTAGGTACATCAATTTTGATTGCCGCCTCGGGTGTGTTTGTTATTTTCCTCGCGGGGATTAGTTGGAAAATCATTTTTGCCGCACTCTGTGCATTGGGCGCTTTCCTCCCCGTGCTATGGTTTTTCTTGATGCGCGAGTATCAGAAAGTGCGAGTAAGAACCCTGTTTAACCCAGAGTCAGATCCATTAGGTGCCGGTTACCATATTATTCAGAGTAAAATTGCGATAGGCTCCGGCGGTGTGGCCGGTAAAGGCTGGTTGCAAGGCACGCAATCTCAACTGGAATTTTTACCAGAGCGACATACCGACTTTATTTTTGCTGTTATCGCTGAAGAGTGGGGCCTGATTGGCATTTTAGCCTTACTCAGTATTTACCTGTTTATTATCGGTCGCGGCCTCGTTCTCGCCAGTAAAACACAAACGGCTTTTGGTCGGATGATGGCTGGCAGTATCGTATTAAGTTTTTTCGTTTACGTATTTGTAAACATAGGTATGGTTAGCGGAATTCTCCCTGTTGTCGGCGTACCGCTACCTTTAATTAGCTATGGCGGAACCTCAATGGTTACCCTTATGGCCGGTTTTGGCATTTTGATGTCTATTCACACTCATAAAAAAGCGTTCTCGAAGGCAAACTAATTAATGAATTCAATCCAAAAAATCGCAGCACTCATCTTGCTTAGTAGCATTATCGTTGGTTGTTCTTCTTCACCTTCAGAGCCAGAGAAAACACCAACAACACCGCCACTGTCTCAGTCGGATCGCTACCAAGAAGAGCGCTATGATATTAAAAATGACGTTGCGCCTGATCAACCTATGTCCGTCGAGCATATCGAGGAAGCGATTCCTCAATATGAAGCCTACAGCTTAGGTGGGAACAAAAACTATACCGTGCGTGGTCAACGTTACCAAATCATCAAAGACCCAAAAGGTTTTAAAGAGAAAGGCCAAGCATCGTGGTACGGTAAGAAGTTTCATGGTCATCTGACCTCAAACGGTGAAGTGTATGACATGTACTCAATGTCGGCAGCGCATAAGCAACTGCCACTACCAAGTTATGTGAAAGTGACCAATACCGACAATGGCAAAAGCACTGTGGTGCGTGTCAACGACAGAGGACCTTTCCATCCAGGACGTATTATCGACCTCAGTTTTGCCGCCGCAACAAAACTGGATGTAATAAAGACGGGTACGGCCAACGTAGAGATAGAAGTGATTACGGTTGAAAAACCGACCTCACAAGTAAAAAAACAAGCGCTGCCCCAATTTCAGATCCAAGTGGCTTCATCACAACATAAAGATCGCGTGGAAACTTTAGCGCAAGATCTTGGTCAAAAACTCTCAGTGGCAAGCTATGTAAACTCTGAAGATAACATTCACCGAGTGATATTAGGCCCATTTGATGACTATGCCCTGACGCAAAAAACGTTAGAACAAGTTAAACTATTGGGCTATTCGAGTGCCTTCGTCAGAAAAAATTAGATTCCAACACATTCAGATCGCCTCCTCGACTAGTTTGAGGCAAGGTTTCTGTTAAGATATGGACAGTTCAAGATAAACCTGTAGTCAATATGAAAAAAACAACGTTACTTAAAACCGTTTTTGCGTCTTCTATTGCGCTTTCAACCACTTTTGCGTCTCAAGTGATTGCATCACCAGTAGTTGTCCCTGATCCACCACAAATCGCAGCGAAAGGCTACGTACTGATGGATTACCATTCAGGTAAAGTGTTAGCAGAAAAAGAGATGAACACTAAGTTATCTCCAGCTAGCTTGACCAAGATGATGACCAGCTACGTGATTGGTCAAGAACTTGCTCGTGGCAACATCAGTGAAAATGATGATGTCACCATCAGTAAAAATGCTTGGGCGAAGAACTTCCCTGACTCTTCTAAGATGTTCATCGAAGTTGGCACGACGGTAAAAGTCAAAGATCTTAACCGCGGTATCATTATCCAGTCGGGTAACGATGCTTGTGTCGCAATGGCTGAGCACATTGCTGGCTCAGAAGATGCGTTTGTTGATTTAATGAATGCATGGGCAAACTCTCTAGGTATGAAAGATTCGCACTTCGCGAACGTACACGGCCTAGACAACGATGCACTTTACTCAACGCCTTACGATATGGCATTGCTAGGTTCTGCGTTAATTCGTGATGTACCAGAAGAGTACCGTATCTACTCAGAGAAGAAATTCACTTACAACGGTATCACCCAGTACAACCGTAATGGTCTACTGTGGGATAAAAGCATGAACGTTGATGGCATTAAAACAGGCCATACAAGTAATGCTGGTTACAGCCTAGTGAGCTCAGCAACAGAAGGCAAAATGCGTCTAGTTGCGGTAGTAATGGGAACCAAGAACGCCAATGCACGTAAATCTGAGAGCAAAAAGCTGCTCAGCTACGGCTTCCGCTTTTTCGAAACTGTCGCACCACACAAAGCTGGTGAGACATTTGTTGAAGAAAAAGTCTGGATGGGCGACAAAGATATGGTTGCGCTTGGCTTAGACCAAGATACCTACGTCACGCTTCCTCGCGGTCAAGCGAAGAACCTAAAAGCGAGCTTCGTACTTGAAAAAGAACTAGAAGCCCCAATTAGTAAGGGTGATGTCGTTGGTAAGCTATACTACCAACTAGATGGTGAAGATATTGCAGAGTACCCACTTCTTGCATTAGAAGATGTTCAAGAGGGTAGTCTATTCAGTCGTCTATGGGATTACATTGTGATGCTGGTAAAAAGCTTCTTCTAATCTCAACCACTGAATAAGTGACGAAGCCGCCTCTACAAAGGCGGCTTTTGTTTTACTCCCGCATAATCTTGAGATTAAACCTGATTGGCAGTAAGATCCCGCGCTGCTTAGATCTATATTCCAACTTGGAGTTTCCAACATGTTGACTATCAACTCTGACGCAAAACTGAAAGACCTGCTAGAGTTCCCTTGTAAATTTACCTACAAGGTAATGGGCTACGCAAAGCCTGAACTTCCAGAAAAGGTTCTTGAAGTGATACAACGCCATGCTCCAGGTGACTACAGTCCAACGGTGAAACCAAGCTCAAAAGGTAACTACCACGCAGTCTCTGTTACCATTAAAGCGACGTCTATCGAACAGGTAGAAGCGTTGTACAAAGAGCTTGGCGAAATCGACATCGTACGCATGGTTCTATAATTTTATTTGAAAAAATAAATTATTTTTGAAAGCAGCTTCGGCTGCTTTTTTTTGTTATTTATCAAATAGATAAAATTCTTGCACATTATTCAGGGTTAATAATGTGTTATCAACATATAGTTCCAACTGTCAAAGCGGTTTATAATCGAGCCTCTTTATTGATGAATGATGGACTCAGGAATGCAACAAACTCTGGTTGTGAAGCATCTGGGACAGCAGGATTACGAGCCTATTTGGCGCGCAATGCACGAGTTCACAGACACACGTCATGAGAATACCCTCGATGAAGTGTGGTTTGTTGAACACAACCCTGTTTTTACCCAAGGCCAAGCAGGCAAAGCAGAGCACCTGTTAAATACGGGTGATATCCCAGTGGTGCAAAGTGACCGAGGTGGTCAAGTGACTTACCATGGCCCCGGACAACTGGTGGTTTACTTCCTGATCAATCTGCGTAGGAAAAATATTGGTGTGCGAGATCTCGTCACGCGCATTGAGAACCTCGTGATCAATACACTGAAAGCATACAATATCGACTCCGCAGCCCGAGCTGACGCCCCTGGTGTTTACGTAGATAACAAAAAGATCTGCTCACTAGGATTACGCATTCGCAAAGGTTGCTCGTTTCATGGGCTGGCGCTCAACATCGACATGGACCTCGCACCATTTTTACGCATCAACCCCTGCGGTTATGCGGGAATGGAAATGGTTCAAGTTAGCCAGCTTGGTGGTCCTGATAACGTTGATACTGTGGCTGAGCAATTATTGAAAGAACTCGTGACTTTGTTGGATTACCAGCAAATCGAAGTCAGCACAGAAGTCCCAAACGATAAGAAATAGAAGCATGAGTAAACCAATCCAAATGGAAAAAGGCATCAAATACCGTGATGCTGATAAGATGGCACTGATTCCTGTCAAGAACATGCCTGTTGAGCAGAAAGAAGTACTGCGCAAGCCTGACTGGATGAAGATCAAGCTACCTGCAGATAGCCAACGCATCCAAGACATCAAATCTGCGATGCGTAAGAACAACCTGCATTCAGTTTGTGAGGAAGCCTCTTGCCCTAACCTTGCGGAGTGTTTTAACCACGGCACTGCAACATTTATGATCCTTGGCGCAATTTGTACTCGCCGTTGCCCATTCTGTGACGTTGCCCATGGCCGCCCGCTAACACCAGAATCTGATGAGCCGCAAAAACTGGCACAGACCATCAAAGATATGAAGCTGAAATACGTGGTTATCACCTCGGTAGACCGAGATGATCTGCGTGATGGCGGCGCTCAACACTTTGCTGATTGTAATCGTGAAATTCGTGCGCTTAGCCCAAATATCAAGATCGAAACACTGGTACCTGATTTCCGTGGTCGTATGGACGTGGCGCTTGATCTGCTTAAAGACAATCCACCAGATGTGTTCAACCACAACCTTGAGACCGCACCACGCTTGTATCGCAAAGCTCGCCCAGGCGCAAACTACAAGTGGTCGCTTGAGTTACTGAAGAAATTCAAAGAGCAACACCCAGAGATCCCAACTAAATCTGGCGTTATGATGGGACTCGGTGAAACGAAAGAAGAGATCATCGAAGTTCTCAAAGATCTGCGTGCCCACGGTGTAACGATGCTGACTCTCGGTCAATACCTTGCGCCAAGCCGTCACCATTTGCCAGTTGAACGTTATGTTCCGCCATCTGAGTTTGATGAGCTTAAAGAGATCGCATTAGAGCTGGGCTTTACCCACGCTGCGTGTGGTCCGTTTGTGCGCTCTTCTTACCACGCGGATATGCAAGCACAAGGTATTGAAGTTAAGTAACCAAACTTTGTCCTAGTCATGAGAAAGACCAGCAATATGCTGGTCTTTTTTATTGTTTTTCCACAAAAAACGCCGTTCTATCTTGCAGCAACAAATATGCACTTCTAGGCTTAATAAATCAGATTTTCTCAGTTGACTCGTCGAGTTACCGACCTGTTTGGATTATTAAGGTATCGCCATGGAAAAAAGCATTTTACTTAGTTTAGGCATTTGTACACTACTACTCGGCTGCAGTTCAGCCTCACAACAGGATCATTATAGAGAAGCCTCGTTTGAGCTATGTAATACCGAAGTCGATATTTACTCGGTCAGCGACGACGGTAGAGTGAGGATCAAGTGCTCTGATGGTTCGAAATTTGCCTTAACCCAAGAAGACACTCTAGAGACCATGCGCGATATCAACATCGACTATTGCGATGGCGAGGGGCTGGGGAAATTTAGTGAAAGCTCACGCTACTACTCATTTAAGTGTAAATCCGGCACGTTATTGAGTATCTCAAAGTGAAAACGCTGAGTTGAGAGTTGAGAACTGAGAGCTGAGAGCTGAGAGCTGAGAGCTGAGAAACCAGCTAAAGCACTATTTCACACTCACAAATCTCTTTTTCGCAGCATTTCGCCTCTAATTCTACGAAAATAGGCAAAAAAAAGAGCCCTCTAGGGCTCTTTCTAAACTCTCGATTTCAAACTAAATCACTTCTAGTTCAAGGAAAAGGCGCGTTGTTTGAAATCAACATTGGCAAATAGTGGCAAGAAGTTCTAGGAGAGCACGCGGAGTTTACATAAGTAAATGAGCATGCGATATAACGAAAAAAAGAGCCCAGCAGGACTCTTTAAAAACTCTCGGTTTCACACTAACTCACGTCTAGTTCAAGGAAAAGGCGCGTTGTTTGAAATCAACATTGGCAAATAGCGGCAAGAAGTTCTAGGAGAGCACGCGCAGTTTACATAAGTAAATGAGCATGCGATAAAACAAAAAAAAGAGCCCCGCAGGACTCTTTATAAACTCTCGATTTCAAACTAAATCACTTCTAGTTCAAGGAAAAGGCGCGTTGTTTGAAATCAACATTGGCAAATAGTGGCAAGAAGTTCTAGGAGAGCACGCGCAGTTTACATAAGTAAATGAGCACGCTCGACAACGAAATTCACACCACTATGCAGTCAATTATGCGTAAACCGGTAGACGCTTACAGATCTCTAATACCTTCGCTTTTGTCGCTTCGATAACATCTTGATTCTCAAGGTTATCAAGTACGTCACACATCCAGTTCGCAAGATCTTTTGAATCTTCTACAGTGAAGCCACGACGCGTGATTGCTGGTGTACCGACACGGATGCCTGATGTTACGAATGGGCTACGTGGGTCATTTGGTACTGAGTTTTTGTTTACTGTGATGTTTGCTGCACCAAGTGCTGCATCTGCATCTTTACCTGTGATGTCTTTGTCGATTAGATCAACTAGGAACAGGTGGTTTTCAGTACCATTTGAGACGATTTTGTAACCACGCTCTTGGAATTGCGCCACCATTGCTTTTGCGTTTTCGACTACGCGCGCTTGGTAAGCTTTGAACTCAGGTTCCATTGCTTCTTTGAACGCGACCGCTTTACCTGCGATTACGTGCATTAGCGGGCCACCTTGACCACCAGGGAATACTGCTGAGTTCAGCTTCTTGTACATGTCTTCACCTGCGTTTGACAGGATTAGACCGCCACGTGGACCTGCTAGCGTTTTGTGCGTGGTCGTTGTCACTACGTGAGCGTGTGGAACTGGTGTTGGGTAGACACCTGCTGCGATTAGACCGGCTACGTGTGCCATATCAACAAATAGGAAAGCATCCACCTTGTCTGCGATTTCACGCATGCGCTTCCAATCAACAATTTGCGAGTACGCTGAGAAACCACCGATGATCATCTTTGGCTTATGCTCTAGCGCTAGAGCTTCCATTTCGTCGTAGTTGATTTGGCCTGCTTCATCAATGCCGTAAGGAATCACATTGTAGTGCTTACCAGAGAAGTTGACTGGTGAACCGTGAGTAAGGTGACCGCCATGCGCTAGGCTCATGCCTAGAACGGTATCACCTGGGTTCAATAGCGCCATATATACTGCGCTGTTTGCTTGTGAACCCGAGTGAGGCTGAACGTTGGCATACTCACAACCAAATAGTTGGCATGCACGATCAATCGCTAGCGCTTCAGCTTTATCAACGTACTCACAACCACCGTAGTAACGTTTACCTGGGTAACCTTCAGCGTATTTGTTTGTTAGCTGAGAACCTTGTGCTTCCATCACACGCGGGCTGGTGTAGTTCTCAGAAGCGATAAGTTCAATGTGTTCTTCCTGGCGAAGAGTTTCCTCTTGGATAGCTGCGAACAGTTCCGCATCGTAATCTGCGATGTTCATATCACGCTTAAGCATCTGTATCTCCTGACTCAGATTTTGACTGAAAGTTACGAAAAACTGGTAAACGACCCCGACGCAAACGTTTTCGTCACCCTATTGGCGTGCATTTTAACTAATTTGATCTAGGTCATAAAGAGAAAATTACAATTTTTCTCATGCAGTTTTTTCATAATGTGGTTCAAGGTTTGTCATGTTAGTCCAACATTTTTGTGATCGCCATCACTAACATTTTTACACCTTGTAAAATGACGATTACATAGATTTACCCTAAATTTCGCTCTCAAGCTACCTAAAAGGGGAACTTTTCTTTAGTATGCTCGGCTTTCGCTCACTCAATAATTGGTCTCTGATGGCAAAACATACTCGCAAAGAAGATTGGATCGCGATTTTGACTGGCACATTGATTGTGGCGCAAGGTATTTTCTTTCTTCAAGCTGCTCATTTACTGACTGGCGGTACCACTGGCTTAGCACTACTGCTGAGCAAAGTCGTCCCTTGGTCATTTGGCACGCTCTACTTTTTGACTAACTGCCCATTCTACCTGCTCGCTTGGAAACGTTTTGGGACGCAGTTTGCCCTAAATAGCGCTATTTCAGGCGCTCTGGTCTCGCTTTTTGCTGATCACCTTCACCTTGTTATCCATGTCGATATGGTGAATCCCGTCTACTGCGCTATCGCAGGTGGATTGTTAATGGGATTAGGTATGCTGATCTTGTTCCGCCACCGTTCTAGCTTGGGTGGGTTCAATGTGCTGTGCCTCTACGTTCAGGACAAGTTTGGAATTTCTGTCGGCAAAACCCAAATGGCGATTGATTTGACCATTTTGGTTACCTCCTATTTCTTTGTCGAACCGATCATTTTGCTCTATTCGATTATTGGTGTTTTAGCGTTAAACCTTGTATTGGGTATGAACCATAAGCCACACCGATACATCGTAAAGTACAACTAGGTACTAATACGCAAAAAGCGAAGGCTTTGGACAATCCAAAGCCTTTTGCTGCTCTAGGAGCATTGGGGGTTACTTGTTGATTAACAAAATGCGAGTTTCATATGGGCGCAGCGCGACCACATTCTCCGACAAAGCCATTGGCTGTTGAGTATAGTTAGTGAGTAAACACTCCGCTCGCGCGAGCTCTATCTCTGGCGGTAAACGACATTCAACTGGGTCAGCGTAGTAGTTACTGATTGAAATTAACTGCTGTGTCTCGGTTTCACGTAGATACACATAACAACGTGTATCTTGTGGCAGTAAATCTCGGAAACTACCTTGCGTAATAACGGGTTGCTGTTTGCGTAACTCGATTAATTGCTGGTAAAAGTAAAACACCGAGTTAGTGTCTGCTAACGCAGCTTGTGCATTAATGTGTGAGTAGTTACTTGCTACCTCAAGCCAAGGCGTACCTTGAGTAAAACCGGCGTGTGTTGAGTCATCCCATTGCATTGGAGCGCGTGAGTTATCACGTGACTTCTGCGCTAAGATCGCCATCATCTCATCATGTTGAACACCATGTTGTTCAACCATAATTTGATACATATTGGTGCTCTCAACATCTCGATACTGACTAATATCTTGGTAACCCGGATTAGTCATACCTAACTCTTCACCTTGGTAGATGTAGGGCGTTCCCTGCATCATATGTAGAGAAGCCGCCAGCATCTTTGCTGATTCCACTCGGTATTGTTGATCATCTCCTAAACGACTCACGACTCGTGGTTGGTCATGATTACACCAAAATAGTGCCCCCCAACCGTTATTACTCAAACCCGTTTGCCAATGATTAAAGATCTGCTTGAGTTGAATAAAGTCAAAAGGGGCTTTGCTCCACTTCTCTCCATTTGGATAATCGACTTTTAGGTGGTGAAAGTTAAACACCATCGACAGTTCTTTGCCATCTAGAGCAGAATACTGCTGACAATGTTCAAGGGTTGTCGATGACATCTCCCCTACCGTCACACTGCCATATTGTTGAAACACCTCAGCACTAATCTCTTGCAGATACTCATGCACACGCGGGCCATCAGTATAAAAGCGTCGCCCATCACCGCTATCATCGTTAGGGAAGTCTTGTTGTTTCGAAATCAGATTGATCACGTCTAAGCGAAAACCATCGACTCCTTTTTTCGCCCAAAAGCGAATAATATCCTTCACTTCTTGACGGACTTGCGGGTTCTCCCAGTTAAGATCGGCCTGTTCGGTCGCGAATAGATGCAGATAATACTGATTGGTTGCTTCATCTAGAGCCCAAGCGCTCCCGCCAAACTTGGATTGCCAGTTGTTAGGCGCCTCACCGTCGACCGGATCTTGCCAAATATAGTAGTCACGATAAGGGCTATTTTTATCGCCCAGCGCTGATTGAAACCATTGATGCGCTGTAGAGGTATGGTTGACCACAATGTCCATTATAATTCGAATCCCCCGTTGGTGAGCTTGCTCAAGCAGAGCATCAAAGTCTGCCATGTCACCAAACTGAGGATTGATTGCGTAGTAGTCGGAGATGTCGTAGCCATTATCAATCATCGGCGATTGATAGACAGGTGTCAGCCAAATGGCGTCGATACCCAACTGCTGAAGATAATCCAGTTTAGAGATGATTCCGCGGATATCTCCCGTTCCTTTATCTGCTGAATCACAAAAACTTTTCGGATAGATTTGATAAATCGTGGCGGTTTTCCACCAATCTTGCGGCTGTTTCAATATTGTCATAACAGTTTTCACTTACCAGATGAGCCCACGTCCAGCTCAAGAAAGCCCACGGCGTTGAAGTCCATTGCCGTGGGAAAGAGAATTATGCGTTTGCGGCTTCAAGCTCACCTTTTGCTTGAGCACGCTTATAGAAGAACAGGGTTAAAACGATTGGCAATGCGATTGCCACTAACATCGCCATAGCAAAGACACCCCAGAATTGTGGCTGAATCGAAAGAATGCCCGGTAAACCACCAACCCCGATACCATTTGCCATTACACCTGACATACCACAAATTGCTGCAGCGGCTGCTGAGCCAAACATGGCACTTAGCATTGGAAACTTATACTTGAGGTTGATGCCGTACATTGCCGGTTCCGTCACCCCTAAATAAGCGGAGATTGCTGCTGGTACGGAAATATCGCGCTCACCCTGTTTTTTACTGATGATAATGATGCCAACCACCGCTGAGGCTTGAGCAATGTTCGAAAGAGCAATCAACGGCCAAATTGGGGTACCGCCTAGGTCTTGCATTAACTGAAGATCAACCGCATTGGTGGTGTGATGGATACCTGTGATCACGAGCGGCGCATATAGGAAACCAAAAATGACCGAACCAATCACCGCAAAGTCGCCCGTCATCGCGGCTTTTGCTGCCAACGCCACACCATCGCCAAGCATGCGACCAAATGGACCAATCAGCGAGTGAGCAAGTACTACAGAGACGATAATAGAAACAAACGGTACCACCACCAAATAGAGGTAGGACGGTACAATGCGTTTCAAATTAGTCTCAATAAACGCCAGCGCCACCCCTGCTAACATGGCAGGAATCACTTGAGCTTGATAACCCACTTTCTCGATCACAAATAGACCAAAATCCCATACTTCAGGCGCTTGTTTACCAATTAAGTAGGCATTCATCAGTTGTGGCGAGACTAACGTGACACCTAAAGTGATACCAAGGATTGGAGTACCACCCAGTTTTTTCACGGTTGACCAACACACACCAACGGGTAAGAAGAAGAAGATCGCTTCACCAATCAACCACAAAAAGCTATGTACCGTCGCCCAAAATTGGCTGATTTGCGTCAATGACTGACCATCAAACATTTTGATGTCGCCAATCACATTGCGGAAGCCTAAGATCAAACCACCTGTGATGATGGCAGGCAAAAGCGGGACAAAGATTTCAGCTAAATGGGAAATTCCGCGCTCAAGCACATTCATATTCTGGCGAGCGGCATTTTTAGCATCTTCTTTCGATGCCTCACTTTTGCCTGCCAGTGCAATCAGTACTTTATAAACCTCGTCTACCTCTGTGCCAATAACGACTTGAAACTGACCCGCATTGGTAAAACAACCTTTTACCATTGGTAATGCTTCTAACCCTTTCTCATCGGCCTTATCAGTGTCATTCAAAACAAAACGCAAGCGCGTCAAGCAATGGCTGACACTTGCGATATTGTCAGAGCCACCAACGAGAGCAATTAAGCGCTCGACATCTTGTTTGGCAATCTTACTCATAACCTTGTCCACCCTATTGGAGTTCATTCTGTTATCGTTCTAATTAGAAATGGGAACATTCCCATTCATTAATTATATATTGACAGAACTCATCACAACCCTAAATGGGAACAGTCCCATAAATTGAATAGGATCACAGTATAATTTTAAATCACTTTTAAATTAGTGGTTTATAAAATGAGAGGCGTTTGGGTTAGGTGAACAAGCGATTCTTCACCATTTATCTGAGATATGAGTAACTTAGCTGCTTTCTCGCCGGCTTGAGCATAACCAGGATCAATGCTAAATACATTGGGAAACAGGAATGACAGTAGCTCATTTCCGCCGACACCCGTGACTATCACATCTTCACGCCCTAGCTCTTGAAGACGTTTTATCACCCCCAGCGCAAGGGTGTCACTCGCACAAACAATTGCTTGAGTGCTTATATTGAGTACCTTCTCGACCAGATGGTAGGCACTTTCATGGTGTAAATCACCCGTTTGATAGTGCGGCGTCACCCCTTGAGATTGGCACCAATTAAGGTAAGCATCTAACCGTAACTTCCCTGTCGTGCGATCCGAAGGATCCACACCAATATAGGCAATATGATCGACTTCTTGTTGGCGCAAGTAATCTAAGGCATGCGTAATCACACCATGATTGTCGTAGTTAATCGAGGAAACTTGCTGCGTATCCATCGCAATCACCACCACTCGATTTTGCCATTGCTCAAACTGCGTCAGGTCTAAGTCACTAAAACCAAACACAATTACGCCATCAACATTACGACGTCTCAGGACATTCAAATGATCGCGAGTTTTGTCGGGATCAAACTGACTTTCCATAATGACAACGTCGTATCCCGCCTGATACAAAGCCTGAAGCATGCTTCCTACTGCTTTGTTCTCCGAAGGTGAGTCAAGACGAGATATGATGACCCCAACGACCCGTTGACTCCCCCCTCGCATTAACTGCGCTGACTTTGATGGAACATATCCAGAATCAGCAATCACCTGTTCCACTTTAGCGCGAGTTTCCGGTTTCACCTTTGGATCATTGGTTAATACACGGGAAACGGTCGATTTACCCACACCTGATAGGCGCGCAATATCTAAAATGGTCAGTTTTTTGTTCATACTTCAGGGTTTTAAGTAATTGATGGCAATGTCAGTGGCTAAGGTTAACGAGCACGAATTCAACTAACCTCAGCCCTTAACATTATTGACTTTCACAGTTTTTGTAAATCTCACGACCTAGCTCTAAGCGCGCATAGTTGCCTTTGGTATACAAATTCACAGGCTGGATCTCGCTTTGAGCATTTTCTGGCAGCATGTAGCGTGTACCTGAACCAGAAGGAACTTGAACCAAAGCGTAATCGACATCCTCAACCTTGACGAGCGCGCCTTGCTCTTCAACTAAGAAATCAGCGAAGAACTCTTTATCGCCACTGCATAGATATTGATAGCCATACTGGTCGTTAGTGTTAGTGGAAGAGTCGTCGCTAGTCGCACAACCCGCAAGGAGAACAGCACTGGTCATTAAGATGCTGGCTCTGAACATAGTCACCTCCGTTATAATAAAGGCTGCAACTGCAGCCTTTAAATAATAGTCTATTTATTTAAATAGTTAGGGACTTCGCGAATACTATCCAGTACCACACTCGCTAAGGATTCACCCTGTTCAGTCACTGGCTTACCAGTGCGAACTAAAATTTTTGTACCCACACCCGCAGCTTCTGCCGCCATCATATCTTCAGCTTTGTCGCCAATCATGACCGAGTTTGCCATGTCAATTTTCAAGAAATCTCGCGCTGAAATAAACATGCCAGGCTTAGGTTTACGACAATCACAATCTTCTTTGTAAGCGCCCTGTCCATGTTCAGCATGATGTGGGCAGTAGTAGATGCCGTCTAGTTCAACACCGTTATCGACAAAGTTCCAATCCATCCATTGAGTCAAGGAAAGAAAACGATCTTCGCTAAACATGCCACGGGCAATGCCAGATTGGTTGGTCACAAGTACAAGCAAATATCCCATCTGCTTTAGCTTTTTGGTCGCTTCAAAAACGCCTTCAATAAACTCGAAGTCGTGCTCATCATGGACATAGCCGTGGTCTACGTTGATAACGCCATCACGATCCAAAAAAACTGCTGGTTTCGCCAAAATTTTGTCTCTATTTACTTGTATAACTGAGGGGATTATACCCGCTTTATTGCTTTCATCACTATCTAATTACTTAATCGTTTGCTTGTAAAGATACTTTTAGACGTCTAGACGTAAAAATATCTATTGACACTAATTCAACAAACCCATAGCATCGTCTATTAAATGAGATGTAGCTCAAAATAATATACTGTTCTAAGAGTCGAGCATAAGCAGGTTTCTCAATGATTGAAATTAATCAGGTAAATAAGGTGTTCTATCAAGGCAAGAAGGAAATCAATGCCTTGAAAGATATTAACCTCCATATCTCCCAAGGGACTATTTTTGGGGTTATCGGCGCATCTGGCGCAGGTAAAAGTACCCTGATCCGCTGTGTAAACATGCTTGAAGCACCAACCAGTGGAGAAATCATCGTCGATGGCGTTGATTTGACCAAACTCACCAAATCTCAACTGAGTGCCGCTCGCCGCAACATCGGGATGATTTTCCAGCATTTTAATCTGCTGTCATCTCGCACGGTGTTTGAAAACGTTGCATTGCCGCTAGAACTCGCGAGCAAAGAGAAAGCGCACATTAACCAGAAGGTCACAGAACTACTAAAACTGGTTGGGTTGGCTGACAAGCATGAAAGTTACCCATCAAACCTGAGTGGCGGTCAAAAGCAGCGTGTCGCGATTGCTCGTGCGCTCGCCAGTGACCCTAAAGTACTATTGTGTGATGAAGCGACCAGCGCACTGGATCCCGCAACCACTCAGTCAATTCTAGAGTTATTACGCGAAATCAATCGCCAGTTGCAAATCACTATCTTGCTGATCACCCATGAGATGGATGTCGTGAAAAGCATCTGCCATGAAGTGGCGATTATCGGTGGTGGTGAGCTGGTAGAGAAAGGCACAGTGGGTGAAATTTTCGCTCACCCTAAAACTGAGCTTGCGCACGAATTTATCCGTTCGACACTGGATTTATCTATTCCTGAAGACTATCAAGTGCGTCTGCAACCAACCCGCGTTGAGGGCAGTTACCCGTTAGTCCGTCTCGAATTTACTGGAGCAACGGTAGACGCTCCGCTGATGAGCCAGATTTCGCGTACGTACAACATTGACGTCAACATCCTAAGTTCAGACCTTGATTACGCCGGTGGTGTTAAGTTTGGCATGATGGTAGCTGAACTGTTTGGTAGTGAAGAAGACGATAACAATGCAATTGCATTCCTGCGTGAGAACAACGTAAAAGTAGAGGTGCTTGGCTATGTCCTTTAATACGATTTCTGATTGGCTAAGCTTAAACGCAGACTTGCTGTTAGGCGCGACTTGGGAAACGCTATATATGGTCGCCGTTTCAGGAGTGGTTGGTTTTGCCATTGGTATTCCACTTGGCGTTATCCTCCACACAACAAAAAAAGGTGGCTTACTTGAAAATCCTCGCTTAAACAGCGTACTAGGAGCGATAGTGAACATTGGTCGCTCAGTGCCATTTTTGGTGTTGATGGTGGCAATTATTCCTGTCACTAAGTTGTTAGTCGGCACTTTTATTGGCACCACTGCAGCCATCGTGCCACTCACTATCGGTGCGATTCCTTTTGTTGCTCGACTCATTGAAGGTGCGTTATTAGAAGTACCGACTGGTTTGGTTGAAGCCGCACAAGCAATGGGTGCAACGCCACTGCAAATCATCACTAAGGTTCTGCTACCTGAAGCATTACCGACCATAGTTAACTCAGTTACCATCACACTTGTGACCCTGGTCAGCTACTCGGCAATGGCAGGTACCGTAGGTGGCGGTGGTCTGGGTGATGTCGCCATACGTTACGGTTTCCACCGTTATGACGTGACCATAATGGCAGTGACAGTCGTGATGTTGATTATTTTAGTTCAGATTATTCAATCTATCGGTGATGCAATCGTTCACCGCGTAGATCATAGATAAGAATTCATATAAGGAGATGTGTTATGAAATTTGGTTTTAAAAGTTTAATTGCTCTTGTCGCTGTAGCGTCAGCATTGGTTCTTTCTGGCTGCGGTGAAAAGGAAGTCGACAACAGTAAGATCAAAGTTGGTGTAATGGCTGGTGCAGAAGAGCAAGTAGCTGAAGTGGCGGCAAAAGTAGCAAAAGACAAGTTTGGCCTAGAAGTTGAGCTGATTACGTTCTCTGACTACGTCACACCAAATGCGGCACTTGACGATGGTTCAATCGATATCAATGCGTTTCAACACAAACCATACCTAGATCAGCAAATTGTTGACCGCGGTTATAAGCTCGTTATTGCTGGAAACACGTTTGTCTATCCAATTGCTGGTTACTCAAAACAGGTTAAAGCTGTAGATGAAATTGAAGATGGCTCACGCATCGCAGTACCAAACGATCCAACTAACCTAGGTCGCTCGCTACTGTTGCTTGAACAGCAAGGGCTAATCTCTCTACGTGACGGCGTTGGTCTGCTCGCAACCGTACGTGACATCGTTGAAAATCCAAAAAATCTAACGATTGTTGAATTGGATGCTGCGCAACTTCCACGTGCACTTGATGACGTAACTCTCGCAGTAATCAACAACACTTATGCCGCTTCTGTTGACCTGACTCCACAACGTGACGGTATCTTTGTTGAAGATAAAGAGTCTCCATACGTAAACCTAATCGTTGCACGCGAAAACAACGTTAACGCTGAAAATGTTCAGAACTTTGTTAAAGCTTACCAATCTGAGGAAGTGTATTCTGCAGCTTCTGAAATCTTCAACGGTGGCGTAGTTAAAGGCTGGTAATAAGCTGCCCTTAACTGACTTGATAAAAAAAGCTGGCTTTAAGCCAGCTTTTTTTGTTTTCACCAAATTAAGGTGTGTAGTAAGTCGCCGCACCCGGTCCAACTGGCAGTCCTAAGATAAAGACCCAAACATAGAACAACAAACTCCAACCAACGATAAAACAGATAGAGTAAGGCAACATTGTCGCGATTAGCGTACCAATACCAAGGTTCTTCATATAACGAGTGGCAACAGCAAGGATTAAACCAAAGTAGCTCATCATAGGCGTAATAATGTTGGTGGTAGAGTCACCAATACGATAAGCCGCTTGAATCGTCTCTGGTGCATAGCCAACTAACATCAGCATTGGAACAAATATTGGCGCCGTAACTGCCCATTGTGCAGATGCAGAACCAATCATTAGGTTGATGAAACCACACATAAGGATAAAGGCAAAAAACAGCATTGGGCCGGTTAAGCCAATCTCTTGTAAGAAACTTGCCCCTGCAACCGCGAACACCTGCCCAAAGTTAGTCCATTTAAAGAAAGCGACAAATTGCGCGGCAAAAAAGACCAACACGATGTACATGCCCATTGAAGACATTGACTTCGCCATCGCATCAATCACATCGCGATCATTTTTCATCGTGCCAACCACTTTGCCGTAAACAAAGCCCGGAATGGCAAAGAAAACAAAGATAAAAGCAACGATACTCTTAAGGAAAGGTGAGCCAGCTACCGTACCAGCCTCAGAGCGCAGCACACCGTCGGCAGGGACAATTGTCCATGCTAACAAAGCGGACACGACAACCACAGCAACAGCAGCGAGTTTCAATCCTTTCTTCTCAACATCGGTTAACTTACCCATAGAATCTTGGGAAAGGTCTTCTGCCGCCTGTTCATCATTGTATTTGCCGAGTTTCGGCTCAACAATCTTCTCGGTCACTAAAGCACCCGTGATGGCGATAAAGAAGGTAGAGACAAACATGAAGTACCAGTTTACTTCTGGTCCTACCGTATAAGTAGGATCGATCATTTGCGCGGCAGTTTCAGTAATACCAGAAAGAAGCGGGTCAACAGTACCAATCAGCAAGTTTGCCGAATAGCCGCCAGAAACCCCTGCAAAGGCAGCGGCAAGACCGGCCAAAGGATGGCGTCCTAATGAATGAAACAGCATGGCCGCCAGTGGGATCAGTACTACGTAACCTAACTCAGAAGCGGTGTTGGAGATAATACCAGCAAACACAACCGTGACGGTCACCATGCGCTGAGATGCCCCCATAACTAAACCACGCATTGCTGCTGACAGTAGGCCTGAGTGCTCAGCAATTGCGACACCTAACATCGCAACCAACACAGTTCCTAACGGAGCAAAGCCAACAAAGTTTTTCACTAAGTTAGTCACGATCAGTTGTAAGCCATCAGCATTGAGTAGGCTCACAACGTGAATCATACCGTCAGTTGCACGACCTTTCGCACCTTCCGGACGCGGATCCATCACCGACACTTCAAAGTAACCAGCAATACCGGAGGTGACTAAAATAGCTAAACAGAAAATGGCAAATAGTGTGATGGGATGGGGTAACAAGTTCCCCAAATACTCAACCGTATCTAAAAAGCGGGTAAATAAAGTTTTTTTCGGTGAGTCTTGTCTTATTGAATCAGATGAACTCATCTGCTCCCTCCTTGTAGTTATTCCTATGCAAATGTGAACAATTTGTCACAAAGCGGGAACAATCTACTTGAAGGAGGGAATGTAAAACAAATTCAAAATGTAACAAAAGTTAAAATTTGGTAGAATATTTAACCAGCATTTCATCAAAAATCTGGTCTATACATCTACTTAAACCAGTTTAATTTAGTTGAAAAATTCAACACCAGAGCAAGACTACTTTTGCACGGCTTTAAAACGCGGATTGGTTTTACAAATCACATACAGACGTCCACGTCGTTTGACAATCTGGCAATCTGGATGACGGTTTTTGGCGCTTTTTAGTGATTTTACTACTTTCATTTTTGCTCCTTGAATCGACTGTAGCGACGGTTGAAGTTCGATACTCGCCCTTGTTTTTGCAGTACTCGTTGCTTACCGGTATAGAATGGATGCGACTCAGAAGAGACATCTAAAGTGCAGTACGGGTACGTATTGCCATCTTCCCATTCAATCGTTCTGTCGGTTTGCAGCGTTGAGCCAACGATGAAGTACTTATCAACACTGGTGTCATGAAACACCACTTTGCGGTATTCAGGGTGAATTCCCTCTTTCATAGCTTTTCCTAATTGAAATGTTATAACATAACAAATGATAATCATTATCAAATAAAGATCAAGTGTTTTTCTGACGGCATTTTGTCAGCAATAGTCACCTAAGGTTGTGCTATCGTGTAGGCGAAGTTAAGTAAGAGATGATGGCATGTACACCATTGAGCCTATCGGCACCATAGAAAGCCCATACAAAGAGAAATTTGCAGTTCCTCGACAGCCTCGTTTAGTCCCCGCAGCCACGGCAAGAGTAAGGCTGGAAGGCGCAATCAACTGCGCTGAAGCCGTCCGAGGTATTGAGCAGTTCAGTCACGTTTGGCTGCTGTTTTTGTTCGATCAAAACCTTGCTGCAGGCTGGAAGCCGACAGTACGTCCACCCCGTCTAGGAGGAAACGAGCGAATCGGGGTACTGGCAACCCGCTCTACCTTCCGACCTAACGGGATTGGCATGTCTGCGGTAGAACTTAAAGGAGTCAGCCAACAAGGTGACCAATTCTATCTTGAGCTTGGTAGCGTCGATTTGGTGGATGGCACACCAATTGTTGATATAAAGCCTTATATCCCTTATTCAGATGCAATCCACAATGCGACAGGTGGCTATGCAGAAAATGAACCAGAAAAAGCGATCGTGTGCTTTCTTCCTGCGGCAGCCGACCAACTAAGCAAACACCCCAATGGTAAGCAAGTTCGTCAAGTGATTGAGCAAGTCTTAGCCCAAGATCCACGACCTGCATACAAAAAAGGTAAGCCAGATAGTAAAGAATACGCGGTCAATTTGTTCGATTTGAACATTAAATTCACCGTAAACGATAACTTAGTGTCTGTTACTACCATTGAACACTTTTGACAAATCGATTTGGCTGATATTATAAGCGGCTAACAATTTCCCCTACCGGGAACCTTCATACTCTGCCCCTATGAGGCGTGAGTATTTCACTTTAATAAACGGATAAATTTAATGCGTACCAGTAATTATCTTCTTTCTACTCTGAAGGAGACTCCAAACGACGCAGAAGTAGTGAGCCACCAGCTCATGCTACGTGCAGGTATGATCCGTAAGCTGGCTTCAGGTCTTTATACCTGGCTACCTACTGGTCTACGTGTATTGCGTAAAGTCGAAAACATCGTTCGTCAAGAGATCGACAATGCAGGTGCAATCGAAACTTTGATGCCCGTTGTTCAGCCGTTTGAACTATGGGAAGAGACAGGCCGCAGCGAAAAGATGGGTCCTGAACTACTTCGCTTTACTGACCGCCACGTTCGTCCGTTTGTACTAAGCCCAACAGCAGAAGAAGTGATCACTGCGCTTGTGCGTAATGAAGTGAGCTCGTACAAACAACTGCCGATCAACCTGTACCAGATCCAAACTAAGTTCCGTGATGAGCGTCGTCCTCGTTTCGGCGTAATGCGTGCACGTGAATTCTGCATGATGGATGCGTACAGCTTCGACATCGACAAAGCGGGTCTAGAGAAATCTTACCAAGCGATGCATGACGCATACTGTAAAGCGTTCGACCGCATGGGTCTTGAGTACCGTCCAGTACTGGCAGACTCAGGCGCGATCGGTGGTAACGGTTCTCAAGAGTTCCACGTACTAGCGGAAAGTGGTGAAGACCTAATCGCCTTCTCTACTGAGTCTGATTACGCAGCAAACATCGAAAAAGCAGAAGCGGTTGCTCCTGCAGTTGAGCGTGCAGAACCAACGCAAGAAATGACTCTAGTTGACACGCCAAACGCGAAAACTATTGCAGAACTTGTTGAGCAGTTCGAACTACCAATCGAGAAAACGGTTAAGACTCTATTCGTTAAAGCTTCTGATGAAATTGATGCGCCGATCGTTGCACTAATCATCCGTGGTGACCACGAGCTAAACGAAATCAAAGCTGAGAACCTACCAGAAGTTGCCGCTCCTCTTGAGATGGCAACTGAAGAAGAGATGCGTGAGCTAATTGGTGCTGGCGCAGGTTCACTAGGCCCTGTTGGTCTTGAGCTACCGTTTATCGTTGACCGCTCAGTAGCAGTAATGAGCGATTTCGGCGCAGGCGCAAACATCGACGGCAAACACTACTTCGGTATCAACTGGGGTCGTGATGTAGAACTTGGTCAAGTAGCTGACCTACGTAACGTAGTAGAAGGCGATCCAAGCCCATGTGGTCAAGGTACGCTAATGCTTAAACGTGGTATCGAAGTGGGTCACATCTTCCAGCTTGGTAATGTGTACTCTGAATCAATGAACTGTGGTGTTCTCGATTCAAACGGTAAGAACGTTATCCTAGAAATGGGCTGTTACGGTATCGGTGTATCACGTGTTGTTGCTTCTGCCATTGAGCAGAACCATGATAAATACGGCATCATCTGGCCAGACGCACTAGCGCCTTTCCAAGTTGCTATCGTACCGATGAACATGCACAAATCTGAGCGCGTTCAAGAAGCGGCTGAGAAGCTATACGCTGAACTGACTGCAATGGGTATCGAAGTGCTATTCGATGACCGTAAAGAACGCCCAGGCGTTATGTTCTCTGATATGGAACTGATCGGTATCCCTCACACTATCGTGATTGGCGACCGCAGCATGGACGAAGGCAACTTCGAATACAAGAACCGTCGCAGCGGCGAGAAAACGGCTGTCGCGATGGCAGATATCGTTGAGCACCTAAAAGCACAACTTGCTTAATCAGTGTTAAGAGATGCAAAAGGCCGATGGAAACATCGGCCTTTTTTATTGGAAGCGACAAAACATAAACTTGTCATCCCCAAGAGGGAGGGACGACCGAGTTGGGGAGCTCGCTTTCAAAGAACAAAAACAAGATTCCCTACTCGCGCTAACGCGCTCTATGGAATGACAAGCCTAGACGAGATGCGACAAAACATAAACTTGTCATCCCCGAGAGGGAGGGACGACCGAGTTGGGGATCTCGCTTTCAAATAACAAAACAAGATTCCCTACTCGCGCTAACGCGCTCTATGGAATGACAAGCCTAGACGAGGAGCGACAAAACACAAACTTGTCATCCCCAAGAGGGAGGGACGACCGAGTTGGGGATCTCGCTTTCAAAGAACAAAACAAGATTCCCTACTCGCGCTCACGCGCTCTATGGAATGACAAGCCTAGACGAGGTGCGACAAAACACAAACTTGTCATCCCCGAGAGGGAGGTACGACCGAGTTGGGGATCTCGCTTTGAAATAACAAAACAAGATTCCCTACTCGCGCTTTACTCCAAAGGCTCTGTTGGTGCTTGGCTGGCAACCTTTTTCGGTGCAAATGGCACGTCCACCAGCGCCTGTTCATTGCCATCAATCAACTCACCGAAATGAAAAATCCCATACTCACCAGGCTTCATTCGATGCCAAGTTTCGTTGTCTGTTAAGGGCTGAGTCGCAATCACCGAGACAATATCATTTGGGGTCGTTTCTTCTTGGAAGTTGATTTCCACATCTTCATCTATCAAAGAAGCTTTGCCAAAAGGCGCGCGTCGAGTGATCCAATAAAGATGATTGGTGCAATAGGTCATGACGTACTCGCCATCGGAAAGCAACATATTGAATACGCCTTTCTCCCTCAACCCATCACAAATCTCAGCAATAAAACGAAACACACCAACCATATCCTGAGGTGGCTCTGGATAGCGTTGTTCTAACTGCTTTAGCAGCCAACAAAATGCAAGCTCACTGTCTGTTTGACCAACGGGACGAAAACGTCCAGTAACCAGATCTTGGTAATCGGTTAATTGTCCATTATGAGCAAAGGTCCAATAACGTCCCCACAACTCGCGGGTAAAAGGATGGGTATTTTCGAGGTTAACCGCCCCACGATTCGCTTGGCGAATATGACTGATCACCGCAAGGCTCTTAATTGGATAGTTCTGAACCAGTTCGGCAATTTTTGAATCACAGCTTGGGTTAGGATCTTTAAAAGTACGAAAGCCTTTACCTTCATAAAAGGTAATGCCCCAGCCGTCACGGTGTGGCCCTGTGTTGCCACCACGCTGCATCAGACCGGTAAAACTGAAACAGATATCAGTTGGTACATTGGCGCTCATTCCGAGCAATTCACACATGGCTTATCTCACTCCCTCTCTTGCCATTTACAGCGACTTTTATGCAGTCGCTGTAAACCTAAACCGTGTGGTTTGGAATGAAGATTACTTCTCCATTTCCTTCTCGATCAGTTGAATCACAATGTGAATGATCTTGATGTGGATCTCTTGAATACGATCGGCATAGCCAAAGTGTGGAACACGAATTTCAATATCCGCGCAACCAGCCATCTTGCCACCATCTTTACCCGTTAGAGCGATGGTTTTCATGCCTTTTGCTTTCGCAGCATCAATCGCATTTAGGATATTGCCAGAATTGCCTGATGTAGATAGACCAAACAGAACATCACCTTTCGCGCCTACCGCTTCTACATAACGAGAAAAGACAAAATCGTACCCAAAGTCGTTACTCACGCAAGATAGATGGCTTGGATCTGAAATAGCGATGCCTGGGTAACCAGGACGGTTTTCACGGTAACGACCAGTCAGTTCTTCAGCAAAATGCATTGCGTCACAGTGAGAACCACCGTTACCGCAAGATAAAACTTTTCCGCCTTGTTTGAATGAATCCGCAATCAACTTCGCCGCCGCTTCAATTTGGGCGATATTGTGGTCATCACTTAAGAACTTGTTCAGCACGTCAGCAGCTTCTGTTAGCTCGCTTTTAATCAAATCCTGGTACATAAGCACTCTCTTGAATTCTATTTTGATTGGAGGGCAGTCACACCCATTAACTTATCTGAGTTTACTTGAACCAGTGCAACTGTCGATAGTTAGCAAGCAAGATTTCAATGATTCTTGACCTTTCACGTATACAAAATCGCCATCACCGCCCATTTATAGAATCTTTACTCTACATAGATCACTTTTTAGACAAATATTGGTTTTACATTTTATTAATATCTCGATTACAATTTAACTGGTTAGACCACTTATTCAAATACAGACGTACAAGTAATACCAACAAAGTCTGCAAAAGGAACCTCTATATGGATATCTTGCTCTCTATTCTTGGCTTTGCCGTTATCCTCGGTATTTGCCTCTATCACCGAACCTCTCTTGTCGTGACGATTGGCGCTTTGACAGCAACCATGATCACGTTAACGGCATTGGGTAACGCGGGCTCTATTGCCTGGGTTCTCTATCTGGCTGCGCTTGCCGTGTTGGCAATCCCATCGATTCGCCAATCGCTGATTAGTCGCAAAGCGCTGACTCTGTTTCGTAAAGTGTTACCAGCCATGTCCCAAACCGAAAAAGAGGCACTGGATGCAGGTACGGTGTGGTGGGAAGCAGAATTGTTTAAAGGCAAACCCGATTGGGATAAGTTACATGCCATCAAAGCGCCCAAGTTGAGTGCTGAAGAACAAGCTTTTCTTGATGGCCCAGTTGAAGAAGTCTGTGCCATGGTCTCTGACTATCAAGTGACCCACGAATTGGCCGATCTTCCGCCACAAGTCTGGCAATATTTAAAAGATCATAAGTTCTTCGCCATGATCATTAAAAAGCAATATGGTGGTCTTGAGTTCTCCGCCTATGCACAATCATTAGTCCTTCAAAAATTGACTGGCGTTTCTGGTGTGCTTTCTTCGACGGTCGGCGTTCCTAACTCACTTGGACCGGGAGAATTACTGCAACATTACGGTACCCAAGCGCAAAAAGAGTACTACTTACCGCGTCTTGCCCAAGGTAAAGAGATCCCATGTTTCGCTTTAACCAGCCCTGAAGCAGGGTCAGATGCAGGCGCAATCCCTGATTACGGTGTGGTTTGCTACGGCGACTGGCAAGGCGAAAAAGTACTCGGTATGCGCTTAACATGGAATAAACGCTACATTACTCTGGCCCCTGTCGCGACTGTTCTTGGGCTGGCATTTAAGTTGCGAGACCCCGATGGTTTGCTTGGTGAGAAAAAAGATCTTGGCATTACTTGTGCGCTGATCCCTACTCACTTAAAAGGGGTTGAAATTGGCAATCGCCACTTCCCACTCAATGTCCCTTTCCAAAACGGTCCAACCCGAGCTAACGATCTTTTTGTCCCGATCGATTACATCATTGGTGGCGAAAAGATGGCAGGACAAGGCTGGCGCATGTTGGTTGAGTGCCTTTCAGTAGGGCGTGGTATTACGCTACCTTCCAACTCAACTGGTGGCATCAAAACCGCCGCACTTGCAACTGGTGCCTATGCCCGAATCCGTCGTCAGTTCAAGCAGCCGATTGGTCATATGGAAGGGGTAGAAGAACCGTTAGCTCGCCTTGCTGGCAATGCCTATGTCATGGATGCAGCCAGCGAGTTGACCGTTGCTGGCATCGACTTAGGAGAAAAACCTTCCGTTATCTCTGCCATTGTGAAGTACCACTGTACCCACCGCGGTCAACGCAGCATCATTGATGCAATGGACATTGTCGGCGGTAAAGGTATTTGCCTTGGCCCATCTAACTTTTTGGCCCGCGGCTACCAAGGCGCCCCTATTGCCGTCACAGTGGAAGGCGCCAACATTTTAACTCGCTCGATGATCATCTTTGGTCAAGGTGCGATTCGCTGTCATCCGTATGTATTGAGTGAGATGGAAGCTGCGTACTCTGATCACAGTGATGCTCTAACCCAGTTTGATGCCGCGCTCGCGGGTCATGTAAGCTTTACCATTAGTAACCTAGTACGCAGCTTCTGGCTAGGCCTTACTGATGGCCGTTTCTCTGCTTCGCCCGTCAAAGACCAAACTCAACGCTACTATCAGCAGTTGAATCGCTACAGCGCGAATATCGCTCTGCTTGCCGATATCTCAATGGCAGTCTTAGGTGGCTCACTAAAACGCAAAGAACGCCTCTCCGCTCGTTTAGGTGATGTACTGAGCCAACTCTATCTCAGCTCAGCAACACTCAAACGTTTCGATATTGAAGGTCGCAACGAGCAAGATCTACCTTTGGTTCATTGGGGGATGCAAGACAGCTTGTACCAAACCGAACGAGCCATTGAAGGTTTGCTGGCTAACTTCCCAAATAAAACGGTGGCAGCACTACTTAAGTTTATCGTCATGCCACTTGGTCGCGCACGCAAAGCGCCAAGTGATAAACTGGATAGCCAAGTCGCACAACTGCTGCAAACACCCAGTGACACTCGTTCTCGACTAGGTCGAAATCAGTACCTGACTGCCAGTGAGTACAACCCCGCCGGACGCATTGAGCAGGCTCTGCATATCATTCTTAAAGCAGAACCACTGTTTGATAAAGTGTGTCAAGCCCAAGGCAAACGTAAGCCATTCTTGATGCTCGATAAAATTGCCCAGCAAGGATTAGAGTTAGGTGTTCTTGAACAACAAGAGGCTCAACTGCTTATCGAAGCGGAGCAACAACGCTTGTATGTGATCAATGTTGATGATTTTGACCCACAAGAACTGGCGGCAAAACCTTTGCAGCCACTGGCGATGGGTGAAGTCGCGTAAGTCGTGCTAAATAACAACAAAGGGCTGCAATGCAGCCCTTTTTACTGACCATCAAGGTCGTTCCATTACTTCTTTGGCATTTCCAATTGCATCTCAGGAATCGCCGCGCGTTTGGCTTTGAGTTTGCGCATCACAAACCAAATCACCAAGCCCAAAATCACCACCACCACATTACCAATCGCGATGATTAACATGCTCTTCTTACGCTGTGCTTCTCGCGCTTCAGCAATGCGTTTCTCGGCCAGCAACTTAGCTTGCTTTTCTCGCTCTTGCTCTTGCAAGCGGCGGGTTTCTGCCAAGTCGATATCTTTCACTACGCTATAAGTATGCTCGCTTAACGGGAACATCAACTCACGACCGGAACCGAGTTCCGTGGCGTATGCTTCACCTTGCCACGAGTACTCACCGATCACACCCGAGTATGGAATAGCCAGTTCAACGTTCATCGACTCAGCGGATGCCGCAGCACCTTCCACTGCAATGGTTACCCCTTGCGCATCAGTATGTTCAATATGAGCGGCTAAACTGCCCGGCTCAATCATGCCTTGCTCACCGGTAAATATCACTTGATGTGATTGCTGTTCCTGGCGAGATTGAATAAACGTAAGTGTGATTGGGTTAGGATACACTAATACCTCTTGCTCTTGAGCACGCAAAAACACCCCATTACCAGATGTGATCCGCACTCGATATTTGCCCGGCGCAGGGGTAATAGGCAACTTCACCGTAAACACCCCATCGCCCGCTTTTTCGTCCAAGTCGATACCGTCATCGGCAAACTCACCAATTTCAATCGGCACCGGACGCGCCTCTTTGATCAGCGACTCTTCATTTTCGACAAACTTGGTAAAGGTCACTTTAAGTTTTACACGGTCAAGAAAGTCGCGCAGTAACAGAGGTTTATCATCAGACGTTAAACGAGCGGTGAACTTAATCTGCTCATCTTGGAAAAGTCGCTCAGGCAAGACGTCAGAAGAGAGCTTGAGATGTGAAATAAGCTTAATCTTATTTTTAGGCGTCACTTTACCCACCGCTTGCCAAGGACCTGGCATAGGTTTTTCAATCGAGATAATGTCCATCGCTGATTCTTGATACCAACGAACATTATCTGGATGACGATGTGAGTAATATTTGCGCCCGTCTGGGCGCACCAGTACCACAGGCACTGAGTTTTCTGCGCGATAAATGACAAAAGTGATCTGTTCGATACTCGGATCGACACGGAAACGGTTGTCGAGCAAAGACATTGAGGCACTCTGCGTTGCAAAACAGAGAGAACTAACTAACAGCCCTAACAGGGCGAATCCAATCCTCAACATCTTTTCTCCTATTGACGCCAAAGGCAACTACCGTTTTTTTCAACGATATCTAATCGACTATTGTGTGCCTCTATTTCATCGGCGGTTGCACGCAAAACCTTTAGCGATTTTCGCTCGCCGGAAACACGTTTTATCGACTCGCCTCCCACTCCTTCACTATTGCTACCCGTATTAAACTGCAGTGATGTTTGCCCACCTGTCATCAGGAGGTAGACGTCAGCTAGAATCTCCGCATCGAGCAATGCCCCGTGGAGAGTACGGTGTGAGTTATCGATACCATAGCGATCACACAATACATCAAGGTTGTTACGCTTGCCTGGGAAGATTTTCTTCGCCATCGCCAGGGTATCAGTCACCTTACAGTACTGTTCGGTTTTACCTATTTGAGGATCGAGCTTATCAAACTCATAGTCCATAAAACCGACGTCGAAGGGCGCGTTGTGCGCCACCAGCTCAGCACCCTTGATAAAGTCGAGAAACTCTTGGTGAACTTCACTATATTGCGGCTTATCACGCAAAAACTCATCGGTGATACCGTGAACGCCAATCGCTTCAGACTGGATCTCACGATCTGGCTTAATGTAGACGTGAAAATGTCGCCCCGTCAGTTTGCGGTTGATGATCTCTACCGCACCGATTTCGACAATGCGATGGCCAAGGTAGTGTGGACCACCCTCTTGGTTCATACCCGTGGTTTCGGTATCGAGTACCACGATACGATGCTGATTGGAATTGATGCTGGTATTCATTACAAACTATATGTGTCAGACTATGAGTAATTATGTGCAAGCTCTTATAGTATCAAATCATGACGAAACAAGTGGAAATTTTCACAGATGGTTCTTGCTTAGGCAATCCGGGGCCTGGCGGCTACGGCATCGTTCTTCGCTACAAACAAAATGAAAAGACCTTAGCAAAAGGATTTACCCTTACCACCAACAACCGCATGGAAATGATGGCAACTATCGTCGCGCTCAAAGCTTTAAAAGAGCCTTGTAATGTCATTCTTACCACCGACAGCCAATACGTTCGTCAAGGTATTACGCAGTGGATTCACAATTGGAAAAAACGCGGTTGGAAAACGGCAGATAAAAAGCCAGTTAAAAATGCTGATCTTTGGCAAGCATTAGACAAGGAAACAGAACGCCACCAAATTGATTGGCGTTGGGTCAAAGGTCATGCTGGTCACCGTGAAAACGAAATGTGTGATGAACTGGCGCGCGCAGCCGCAGAAAACCCTACCGATGAAGATGTCGGTTATATTCCCAACTAACCACTACTTTGAGTTGGAAGATACTTTGTAATTGACGCCAATCGGCGTCAATTTTCGTTTTAGCTTCCAATGCGGTTTGATCGGTTTAAGTGGATAAGTGCGTTTGCGTGCCACTATGTAATACAAGCTTCCAAACGGGGCTGCCCAATCGCCCATGCTGTTTTCAAGCCATGTCCACATCGTTCGATAACGCTGCATTGGAAACAGACCATAACGGTCACACTCCACCACTTGGTAGTTTAAAATACCTAGCCAATCTTTGACTCGACTTGGGGTAAACATCCGCCCACTCCAAGGCAAATTGTTTTTTCGCCACGGCATTAAGCTGGCGAGCCCGGTCAAACTGACTGGGTTAAATCCAGTGATGATAAGATAACCATCATCCATCATTACCCGATCAACTTCCCGTAACATGCGATGTGGGTCATTGCAGTAATCCAGTTGATGCGCAAGAATGACCACATCAAAGCTTTTTTCCAAAAAGGGCAAATCGTAGCCATCTGCAATCACATTATGCAAAGGATTGTGGATATCTAGATTAACTTGATGTTGAATATTACAGTTACAGCTAGCTAGCTCGCAGCTTAAGCCGCCCAGTTTTAGCATATGGTAACCAAATAACTTTGGGCACCACTCATCTAACCGAGTTTGGATAGATTCGTTAACCCATTGACCATTTTTTAATTGCGCCCAAGAATGGGGCTGCTGAAGCTTTTTTTCACTGCGTGCTGGTTTCATAGCTAGCTCACTTTGATGAATGGAGACCCAACCATGTTAGATATCAAAAGCATACCTGCATTTAACGACAATTACATCTGGCTGATCGAAAATAGCGATCGCCGTTGTGCTGTCGTCGACCCAGGCGATGCCGCCCCAGTGTTGGACTATCTCCAAAAACACGAGTTAACTTTAGACGCTATTTTGATTACGCATCACCATAATGATCACATCGGTGGCATTCCGGAACTTGTGCGTCAGTTTCCCAACATTGATGTGGTAGGGCCGGCCGATGAACCGGTGCCAACGCTGACACACGCGGTCAGTGCAGGCGATCAAATTAATCTGTTTGATGAAGTATTTATGGTGATTGGCTTAGAAGGACACACGCTCGGTCATATTGGCTATGTGGGTGATGGCAAGTTATTCTGTGGTGACACGCTATTCTCTGCCGGTTGTGGTCGCGTTTTTGAAGGTACGATGGAGCAGATGTTTCTCTCACTGCAAAAACTGGTCTCTTTACCAGAGGAAACCGAAGTTTTCGCTGCCCACGAGTATACAGCCAGTAACATCGCTTTTGCCCTTGCAGTCGAGCCGGACAATGCGCAGTTGCAAAACTACCGTGATGAAGTCAATCGTCTACGAGCACAAAATAAGCCCACTCTACCGACCACTATTCGTCGCGAAAAATGGGTCAATCCATTTTTGCGCACAGATGAGCCCAGTGTCATAAAGTCAGTAAGCAACCGCACCTCACAAATTGATCCGATCTCAATTTTTACAGCATTACGTGAGTGGAAGAACGAATTTTAACGTTTTCTTGCTTGTCATCTAACCAAAGTCGCAAGTATTATCAGCAGCCATTTTTTAAAAGGGCTGTTTCATGCGATTTAAATACCGCTGGGTGGTGGCGCTGCTTTTAGCCGGCTGCCAAACGACCCAGCCTACTACTGAAAAATCTGATGTTCAGACAACTTCAGACAAAAGTTCTACTGTTACAGTAGCTCCAGCATCATCGGTGACTACACCTGTAGAACCTGACGTAGTTGCAGCTCCAGTCGTCACACCTCAATCGCAACAAGATGTGTGGAAACGCATTGCGATGCAATTGGAAATGCCAATTCCGAACCACAAAAAAGTGGACTACTACCGCACTTGGTACTTAAAGCATCCTGGCCATCTAAAAACCGTCTCTCAGCGCGCTGAGCCGTTCCTCTACTTAATTACTGAGAAGATCGAACAACGTGGTTTGCCAATGGAGCTAGCCCTTCTCCCTGTGGTAGAGAGTTCATTCGATGCATTCGCATACTCACATGGTAGTGCCGCCGGTTTATGGCAGTTCGTGCCATCAACAGGCAAGATGTACGGTCTTGAGCAGAATTTCTGGTATGACGGTCGCCGAGATGTACCGGCCGCAACTGACGCCGCTCTCGATTTCCTCACCGACTTAAATCAGCGCTTTGATGGCAACTGGTCACATGCCATCGCTGCCTACAACAGTGGTGGTGGTCGCGTCTCTAGCGCGATTCGTAAAAACAAAAAACTCGGCAAACCAATCGACTTCTTCTCGCTGGATTTACCGAAAGAAACCAGCAGTTATGTACCAAAGCTTCTAGCGCTCGCCGATATTATTGCCAACCAAGAGAAGTATGGCATAGACATACCTGCGATTAAAAACCAACCTGTGGTTGAAGTGGTGCAACCAAACGAGCAGTTAGATCTCGCCATTGCCGCCAACTACGCGGGCATTTCGGTACGCGAGCTGCAAAGCCTTAATCCTGCCTACAACCAATGGGCGACATCACCAGATAAAAACAACCAACTACTTTTACCTGTAGATTCAGTTAAAAAGTTCAAAACAGAACTTACCGCTAATCGCGGAAAAGGAATGAAAGTAGTTCGTTATAAAGTTAAATCTGGCGACACAGTAAGTGTATTAGCGCGTAAGTACAACACTACAACGAAAGTCATCCGTAGTGCCAACAACATGTCCAATAACACAATTCGTGTTGGGCAACATTTGCTGATCCCTGTATCAACTAAAGACGACAAAGCCTATACCCTAAGTGCTTCAAATCGACTGGCAAAAACCCAGTCTACCGCGCGTGGCAAGTACAAGCTCACTCACACAGTTGCTAAAGGTGATAGCTTATGGAGTATTGCTAAAGCCAATAAGGTTTCCCATCAATCCTTAGCAAAATGGAACGGTATGGGACCTCGCGACACATTACGTGTTGGGCAAAAACTGGTGGTATGGAAAAACAGCGCTGATGGTGCAATCATTCGTACTGTGTTCTACAGTGTACGCAATGGAGACACAGTCAGTGGCATTGCCAGCAAGTTTAAGGTTAAGAGCCAAGATGTGGTGAAATGGAACAACTTGCAAAAGAAAAAATATCTGCAACCAGGACAAAAGCTCAAGCTCTACGTAGATGTCACTAAGGTAAGTGTATGACACCATCTAGCAACCCTTTGACCATGCTTGTCGATATCTTCCGCTCGCCGAGTGCGTGCTTTTTAGCGCTGCACCAACGAGGAATGTGGGGTTGGCAGCCGTTTATTGTCTTGCTTATCTCCCCATTTTTCTTTTGGGGTGCCTATTTCGATATGGTGAATTTTGTCTGGTTAAAGCAAGCTCTGCTGCCGCAACTTGAACAAGTTAGCCCAGATCGAGTGGCCTTATTGGATGCCAATACATTGATGGCGACTGAGATTATCTTGGATATTTTTGGTCGTTTCACCACCATTGCCCTGCTCGCATTTTGGTTTTATTTCGCCACTAAACCTAGCCAACATCTACATGGCTATTGGCAGTGGTTTGCTGCCAGTTGCGTGATTATCTTTCCAGCTGTATTGGGTGATCTTGCTAGTTATGTCAGCGCATTGCTTAAGCATGGACAAGTCATGAGTTACGCCGCCGATCTCAATAGCCTCAACGGGCTTCTTAAGCTACCAATGACTCATCACTGGTTTGAGTTCGCCAATGCCCTGCCGTTGTTACTCCCTTGGTATATTGCTCTGGGCTATGCAGCAGTTGGCACTTGGACGGAATTTGAGCGCGGCCAAGCACTGGTGATTTCAGCATTACCTTGGGGCGGTTATTTTATCGCTTGGGCGCTCTATTTACTGATTTTCTAATGCAAAGTCAGTCTACGGCAAACGGAAATAGACCTCTAACGGGTTATGATCAGAGGCATCAGAGATTGGTGCCTTTGCTTTTTCTAGCACTAAGCCTCGATAAAACAGATGATCTAAAGGCAAGCCATTAATAAACAGCTTGCGATGATCTGGATGAAATACCGCAGCTTTTACATTCAATTTGTTCAACAAACCTTTCATAACCGCAAGTCGCTCTTCACTCCAACTGTTAAAGTCCCCAGCAATAATTAATGGACCAGAATGCTTCGCTAAAGCACGCGTCAATGCCGCTAACTGATGCTGGTACTCCTCTGTGCCCAGAGTAAAGTTAACCGCATGAATGTTCACAACGGCCAATGTTTCTCCATTCGACATCGGATAGGTCGCGTAAAGAGCTGACTTAGGTAACATCAGCCATGGCTCCATTTCGGTATAGGCACAAGCTTTTTTCGGCAGTTGGTGAGCAAGGTTCAACACGCCAGCCGAGGTATCGAAAGCTTTAAACGCATCGACCAAATTACCACTCCATTTACCTTGGTCTATCCAGCGACGTAACTGAGGTGTCATGCTTGCTTCTTGCAGCAGTAGCAACTGCTTATCTTGCGAAAGAGCCGCTAATGCAGCCTGCCACTGGGGACGATTTTGCTTGTAGATATTCCATACAAGAATATTAAGCCGCCCATCGTTATCAATCGCGATGGGGTTAGGATTGTTGTAACAAGCTAATTTGGGTGAAACGACATTGGAAGAGAGTGTCGAAACCTGTGCGCGTTGAGGTAGGGTAAACACAACCTGATAGGCGATAAAGCCAAGGGCAATCACGACAAGAGGGAGAGAAAGGAGAACTTTTTTTTTCATGGCTCGGATGTCACTTATAGGGTCAACTCAAACTGTATATCCATATTGAGCGCAGCATCCTACTGAAGCAAAAACAGCAAAAGAGCCTTGCGGCTCTTTTGTCGAGATTAGATAGCGTCTTCGTCTTCTTCGCCAGTACGGATACGAACAACACGTTCAATGTCAGTGATGAAAATTTTACCATCACCAATTTTACCAGTTTGCGCGGTTTCAATGATGGTATCAACACATTGATCAGCCACTTCTGAAGTCACCACGATTTCTAGTTTTACCTTAGGTAGGAAATCAACCATGTACTCAGCGCCACGATAAAGCTCGGTATGGCCTTTTTGACGACCAAAACCTTTTACCTCAGAAACCGTCATACCTGTAATGCCAACTTCTGCTAACGCTTCACGCACATCGTCCAATTTAAAAGGCTTAATAATCGCCTCAATTTTTTTCATGTTCATCCCTTAAACTTACGTTGTTTAGCGCATTATCCCAAAAAGACACGCTAATAAAAAGCCCAAGCAAAGAGGCTTGGGCGAGAAATACTGTTTTTTGCCGCTCTCTACTTCAAACTAGCATAGTAGGCCGCTAAATTGGCGATATCGGCATCGCTTAACATATCCGCTTGTGCTTTCATCACCGCAGAAAGCCCACCTTGACGTTGGTTGGTTTGATAAGCTTTGATTGAGGAAACGAGATACTGCTCATTTTGTCCCTTCAGGTTTGGATAGCCCGGAATCATGGCGATACCATCCGCACCATGACAAGCAGCACAAACACCCGCTTTAGCCTTACCAGCAGCCACATCGCCTGCCGCCATCGTAGGACTGCTCAGCATAACCGCTGAGAAGACCAAACCAATAATCACTTTCTTCATTGCGCTTCCTTATGTGTACTTATTATCGTTTGTTATTGTTCGATAGAATTGTCACATAACTGTCGCTGTTCTGTCCCAGATAAGTTCACAGTCTTGACCTGCAAACCGCTGATCAATAAATAAATCTGCGATTGCTGCCACCTCTCCATCACAAAGCAAAATAGGCGTGCGGCGACGTAACCAACTCGGCACACCATATTCTTGAAATAGCTTCTTCAGCTTGCGACTATGGCGGCGACCAACAGGATGGGCGCTCAAGCCTTCGGGGTTAAATATCACTTCAAGCGAGCCTCGCGCGAGTGCATCTGAGGATAATTGCCCTGAACCTGTCAGTATCAACTGCAAAGAACCTAAGTGCTCCGGCAACGTTAAGCGTTGTTCCAGCGCGATATTGTGCTGCCATTGGGAAATATCTTTCGCTGCTTCAACCCAATACAACTCACCGTTTGAACGCCTAACCTGCCCGCCAGACAAGTTGAGGATTGGATTTGCATCTTCACGAGCTAAGGCAACTTGCTGCCATAACTTGCTCAAATGGTCCCGACTGGGCATCTTTTGCCCCAATGCGCTCAGCCACATACGCAGCAATTGCCCACGCACTCGCTCACTGTGCTGTGATAAACAGTCTATCGATAAGCTTTGATTCTTCCCCATCGCTTGTCTGAGCTTGTCGCTAAGCAGTTCCTCAAGCAAGGCTTCCTGCTCGGCACACAATTCACTACTGCGCTGCACAGCTTGGGAAAAATGAGGCCAACGTTGCTGCAAGAGCGGTGAGATTTGATGGCGAATAAAATTGCGATCAAAGCGTATGTCTTGGTTGCTTTCATCGTCAACCCACACCAAATGCTTATCTTGTGCGTATGCCTCAATTTGCGAACGCGAAATTCGTAATAGAGGGCGAATAATGGTGGCTTGACCAAATGGCATCTGCTGTGCCATCGCGGATAAACCTTTTGGCCCACTGCCGCGCTTAAGCGCCAGCAAGAAGGTTTCTAATTGATCATCACTATGTTGCCCTGTTAGTAATACATCGCCAGCCTCAAGGTGCTTAGCCAGCGCTAAATAACGCGCTTCTCGTGCACTTTCCTCGATACTGCGACCAGTTAATGATAGCTCGACTCGCTCCACCACTAGCGCAATATTGGCAGCTTGACACCAAGTTTGACATTGCTGCGCCCAACTCTCCGCATTTTGACTCAAGCCATGATGCACATGCACCGCTAAGCAATGACAGTCAAAGTCATGCTGATACTGGGCAAGTAGATCAAGCAGCACCCTTGAGTCAACGCCACCACTCAAGGCCAAGACGATTTTTCGTGGCTGGCTTTGTGCCAACGCATTAACAAACAAGGAATATAACGAGTCCATAGGGTGTAAGCATTTAATCAATAACTGGCTGCTATTCTACATACAAAAAAAGGTTAAGCCTAAACTTAACCCTTGTCTAAATATCAACTACACGGCGATTCCAAGTAAGCAGAGCAGACTAAAAACAAAGGGCTGAGACCTGCTCAACCCTTCTTGTTCCTTGTCGCTATCCCAAACTAATCGGGATTACACCTAGGCGACCAGCGAGAAAAGCCTCTGAGCATAGTCAAACTATGTGATGAGGTTTTCGAGCGCCCGTCAACAACGTTGTCATTCTGAGTAGGCAGACCAAACAAAAACAAAGGGCTGAGACCTGCTCAACCCTTTTTATTCATTGTCGCTATCCCAAACTAATCGGGATTACAGCTAGGCGACCAGCGAGAAAAGCCTCTGAGCATAGTCAAACTATGTGATGAGGTTTTCGAGCGCCCGTCAACAACGCTGTCATTCTGAGTAGGCAGGGATCAGCAGTAACCGTAGTTCATAAGACGTTGATAACGACGCGCCATCAATGCTTCATCATCAAACTGCTCAAGTTCTTCCAACTGACGAAGTAGCGTTTGCTTCATATTTGCAGCCATTTGTTTGTGGTCACGATGTGCACCACCTAATGGCTCTTCAATAATTTCGTCAATCAGTTCTAACTCTTTTAGTCGTGGGGCGATCAGACCCATCGCCTCTGCCGCCTGCGGCGCTTTATCAGAATCACGCCATAAAATAGACGCACAACCTTCTGGTGAAATTACTGAGTAAGTTGAGTACTGCAGCATATTCACATAGTCACCGACACCAATCGCTAGTGCACCACCTGAACCGCCTTCACCCACTACGTTACAGATAACAGGCACTTTAAGACCCGCCATGACTTTAAGGTTGGTTGCGATTGCTTCAGATTGACCGCGCTCTTCTGCACCGACACCTGGGTAAGCACCTGCGGTATCGATGAAAGTAATGATTGGCATGTTAAAACGCTCAGCCATCTGCATTAAGCGCAGCGCTTTACGGTAACCTTCTGGTTTTGGCATACCAAAGTTACGTTTTACTTTCTCTTTGGTTTCACGACCTTTCTGGTGACCAATAATCATCACTGGACGACCTTCAAGACGCGCCATACCACCCACGATCGCTTTGTCGTCTGCGTAGTGACGGTCACCTGCTAATTCATCAAACTCAGTAAAGATATGGTCGATGTAATCCAGTGTGTATGGGCGCAGCGGGTGGCGAGCTAGTTGAGCCGTTTCCCATGCACCAAGATCACTGAAGATTTTCTTTTTCAGTTCTAGGCTTTTCTTCTCTAGTTGCTCAATCTCTTTATCGAGATCGACACCAGCCTCGCCACCGTGACGCGATACGTCACGCAGCGCTTCAATCTTAGCTTCAAGTTCTGCGATAGGCTTTTCAAATTCTAGAAAGTTTAGGCTCATCTATCGATCCTTTTTGATTCGGCAACTTATTACCAAATTTAGTTAAATTCGAGTTCTACTTGGTCTGAACCCAGTAGCTGTTTTAAATCATCTAATAGAGCATCACTCGGCGTTACTCGCCACTCTGTACCTAAGGTCAAACGCGCTCTGGCATCTTGACGCTGATAGTATACATGTACAGGAATAGTGCCTGCTCGGTGAGGCTCTAGCACACTGCTAAAGCGCTCAAAAAATTGGCTGTCGATTTGCGATTCGCTAATCGAAACAGAAAGACCACGGGCGTATTTTTCTCGCGCGACACCAAGGTCCATTACCTCGCGCGCGGTCATTTTAAGGCCACCATTGAAATCATCAAAGCTGACCTGTCCTGAAACCACAAGAATTTTATCGTTTTCAAGCAGTTCTGCATATCTTTCTAACGCATCTGAGAAAAGCATCACTTCCATACGACCACTACGGTCATCAAGCGTCATGATCCCAATCCGCGTTCCGCGTTTGGTTGTCATGACTCGTGAAGCAATCACTAGACCCGCAATCGTCACCGATTGATCGCGCCGAGTTGGCGTGGCATCTTTTAATCGACAACTGGTGTACTTACCAAGTTCCTTGATGTAGGCATTAATTGGGTGGCCGGTCAAATAAAGACCTAGGGTTTCACGCTCCCCTTCAAGCCAAACCTTCTCAGGCCATGGTGGCACTTTGGTATATTTATTTTCAACTTCTTCTGGTGCTTCGGTCAATACACCAAACAAATCTGTCTGACCAAAAGCTTCAGCTTGGTGATGTTGACTAGCCGCTTTGACCGCATCATCCAATGATGCCATTAGCGCTGCACGATGTGGTCCCAGTCTATCCAGTGCGCCGGCATAGATCAGCTTTTCGATCACTCGCTTGTTGACCTTCTTAAGATCGATACGGGCACAGAAATCAAACAAATCTTTAAAGTGTCCATCTTTATTACGCGCAGCTAGAATCGCTTCAATTGGACCTTCACCCACCCCCTTGATGGCACCGATACCGTAAACAATCGCACCATCGTCATCGACATTAAAGCGATATAGGCCCGAGTTAATGTCTGGCGGTAGGACTTTGAGTTTCATGCGGAAACATTCATCGACCAGACCAACGACTTTTTCGGTGTTATCCATATCCGCGGTCATTACCGCAGCCATGAACTCCGCCGGATAGTGAGTCTTTAGCCATAACGTTTGGTAAGAAACCAATGCATAAGCAGCGGAGTGGGATTTGTTAAAGCCGTAACCTGCAAACTTCTCTACCAAGTCGAAGATTTTCATCGCCAACTCGCCGTCGACGCCATTTTTTACCGCACCGTCTTCAAAGGTAGCACGCTGCTTCGCCATCTCTTCTGGTTTTTTCTTACCCATCGCACGGCGAAGCATATCTGCGCCACCTAAGGTGTAGCCAGAGAGTACCTGAGCGATCTGCATGACCTGTTCTTGGTACAAGATGATTCCGTATGTCGGGTCAAGGATCTCTTTCAGTGACTCATGTTGCCATTTTTCATCCGGGTAAGAGATCGCCTCTCGACCATGCTTACGGTCGATAAAGTTATCTACCATGCCCGATTGCAACGGTCCCGGACGGAACAGGGCTACCAATGCGATGATGTCTTCAAAACAGTCAGGTTGAAGGCGCTTGATCAGCTCTTTCATGCCACGAGATTCAAGCTGGAATACCGCGGTCGTTTCCGAGTTTTGCAACACGCGGAACGAAGCTTCATCTTGCAATGGAATCGATTCGATACGCACAGGCGCTTCACCATTGCGCTCAAGACGCGGGTTAATCAAGCCCAATGCCCAGTCAATGATGGTTAAGGTACGTAGACCCAAAAAGTCAAACTTAACCAAGCCCGCTGTTTCAACGTCGTTCTTATCGAACTGAGTAACCGGGAAGTGCCCTTCCGCATCCGCATAGATCGGCGCAAAATCGGTAATCGTGGTTGGCGAAATCACCACGCCACCCGCGTGCTTACCAGCATTTCGTGTACACCCTTCAAGGATGCGGCACATGTCGATCAGCTCTTTGACTTCCTCATCGGCGGCATACAGCTCTGGTAGTGCAGGCTCTGCGGCAAAGGCTTTTTCCAACGTCATGCCCGGATCTGGCGGCACCAACTTTGAAATACGGTCAACAAAGCCAAATGGATGGCCTAGTACACGGCCCACGTCACGGATAACCGCTTTCGCCGCCATGGTACCAAAGGTAATGATCTGTGATACCGCATCACGACCGTACATTTCTGCAACGTGATCAATAACTTGGTCACGCTTATCCATACAGAAATCGACGTCGAAATCGGGCATGGAGACACGTTCCGGGTTAAGGAAACGTTCAAATAGAAGGTCATACTCAAGTGGGTCGAGGTCAGTGATCTTTAACGCATAAGCCACCAATGAACCCGCACCTGAACCACGACCAGGTCCAACCGGAATCGCGTTGTCTTTCGACCACTGGATGAACTCCATTACGATCAAGAAGTATCCCGGGAAGCCCATGTTATTGATCACTTCAAGCTCAACTTCTAGACGTTCATCGTATTCCGGACGGCGCTTTAATCGCTCTTCTTCATCAGGGAAAAGAAACTCGAGACGATCTTCCAGACCTTCACGAGACTTCATTACCAAGAACTCGGTCTCTTCCATACCTTCCGTTGGGAAAGCGGGAAGGAAATACTCACCGAGACGAACGGTCACATTACAACGCTTAGCAATCTCAACACTGTTCTCTAGCGCTTCGGGGATGTCAGCAAAGAGCTCACACATCTCCTCTTCACTGCGTAAATATTGCTGAGGGCTGTAGTTCTTTGGACGACGAGGGTCTTCCAATGTGTAACCATCGTGAATCGCAACTCGGATCTCGTGGGCATCAAATAACTCTTCGTTCAGAAATACCACATCGTTGGTTGCCACCACTGGCAGGTCTTTTTCCTCAGCCAGTTCAAGCGCAAAGTGTAAATAGCTCTCTTCGTCAGCACGACCAGTACGAGTTAACTCTAGATAGTAGCGGTCAGCAAAATGTTGCTGATAGAAGTCGACACACTGATCCACCAGCTTTTTATTGCCTTTGAGCAAAGCTTTACCCACATCGCCGCTTTTACCGCCCGAGATGAGGATCAAACCTTCCGCTAGCTCAATCAGCCAGTCACGATCAATCACTGGCTGATGTTGAACATGTCCGCGTAGATAGGCTTTAGAGATCAGTAAGGTTAGGTTCTTATAGCCAACGTTATCCGCGGCCAATACCGTCAGTTTGACTAGCTCATCACCAAACTCAGGGATTTGCATAGCAAAGTCAGCGCCAATGATCGGCTTTACGCCACAACCATGGGCGGTACCATAGAATTTCACCAAGCCACATAAGTTAGTGAAATCGGTCAATGCCATGGCAGGCATGCCCATTTCGGCAACTTTCTTCACCAGCGGTGGCACTTTTGAGAGGCCATCCACCATGGAGAAATCACTGTGAACACGAAGGTGAATAAACTTTGGATCTGACATTAATACTTTCCGGCTTTGACGCTTAACTGACTATTCTACGCGATTACTCTTCGAGTCCGAGTGCTTTTTTTACTGGTTTGAAGCTTTTACGGTGTTGATCAATCACACCATGTTGCTCAATAGCTTCAAAGTGCGCTTTGGTTGGGTAACCTTTGTGCTTGGCAAAGCCAAACTGTGGATATTGTTTGTCCAATTCTTCCATTTCTTGGTCACGTACAACCTTGGCAATGATCGACGCTGCGCTGATTTCTGCTACGCGTAAATCCCCTTTAACTACCGCTTGTGAATCCATCGGTAGTTGCGGACAACGGTTACCATCGATAAGCGCCAAATCTGGTTGAACTCGCAACCCAGCAATCGCACGCTGCATTGCTACCATTGTCGCTTGTAAAATATTGAGCTGGTCGATTTCTTCCGGTGAGCAACGTCCTACCGCCCATGCCAGCGCCTTCTCTTGGATTTCAGGCAGTAAGGCTAAGCGCTTTTTTTCGCTCAGTTTTTTCGAGTCATTCAACCCTTCAATCGGGTTGTTTGGATCGAGTATAACTGCAGCGGTCACCACATCACCAACTAGCGGGCCACGCCCCACTTCATCCACGCCAGCAATCAGTTGATAACCTTGAGGATATTCAAACGGTGGCAGCTCTTTTTTCTCTTTTGTCATAGTGACTTGTTCATTCCAATTAAGTTCAGTACCGCTTTCGCAGCTTGTTGGTCTGCATCTTTGCGAATCCAATGGTGCATTTCGGTAAAGCGAGTCACCATTTCCTGCCCATGCTGACCAAGTAATTGCTCGACTTCATTACTCAAATTTTCTGGGGTACATGCTTCTTGAAGAAACTCTTTGACCAACTCTTCATCCGCCAAAATGTTAGGCAGAGAAACATACTTGGTTTTGAGCATGCGACGAGCCAAAAATGCAGTCAATGTATTGACTTTGTAGCCAACGACCATTGGACGCTTGATCAACATGCATTCTAAAGCAACGGTACCGGATGCTAACATCACGGCATCTGAAGCTGTAATCACATTCTGAGCCGTGTCATCAATAAGCTTGAAGTCGAGCTCAGGTGCCGTAGCTTGCCACGCAGCTTCAAACTGCTCGCGGCGCTTCTGATTCACCACCGCAACAACGAACCCTAAATCAGGGTATTTAGCATGAAGTAACTTGCAAGTTTGGATAAACGGCTCTGCCAACATTTTAAGCTCGCCACCTCGACTGCCCGGCAACACAGCTAACCAGCGTTTGTCTTGTGCTAAACCCAAAAGGTTTCGGGCAGGAACTTTGTCTGACTCGAGAGGAATCGCATCGGCCAATGTATGACCAATAAACTCACAAGGTACATTAAATTTATCGTAAAACGCTTTTTCAAATGGCAAAAACGCCAGCACTAAGTTGGTCGCTTTACCGATGCCAAAAATACGCTTCTGACGCCAAGCCCATACCGATGGACTGACATAATGAACTGTTTTAATGCCCGCATTTTTTAAATCGAGTTCAAGACGCAAGTTGAAATCCGGCGCATCAATGCCGACAAACACATCTGGTGGGTTCGCGGTAAAATACTTTACCAGCTCAGCTTTCACTTTCAGTAAGCGAGGTAATCGACCAAGGACTTCGACCAGTCCCATCACCGACAACTCTTCCATATCAAACAGAGAGTGACAGCCTTGAGCGATCATTTTAGGGCCACCAATACCAACAAATTCTGCATCAGGGTATTGCTGTTTGATAGCTTTAATAAAGCCTTCGCCTAGGGTATCTCCTGATAATTCACCAGCCACAATACCGATCTTTAGAGGTCTTTCCATGGTAAAAATTTCCTCAGCTTAAAAACACAAAAAGATCGCAGCTCAACACTGCGATCTTTTTAAACTCAACTCGTCAATCGCTTAGCGAATAATGCCACGTTCAGTGGTTTCAAGCATCTTCAACATTGGCTCGACAGATGCCCACTCTTGCGCCATCTCAGCCAAAACTGGTTTCACTTCTTCCAAAGTTTTACCAGAGCGATAGATCTCTTTATACGCTTTTTGCAATGCACGTAACTCTGGCTTTTCAAAACCATTGCGCTTTAGCCCGACTAAGTTCAAGCCAAATGGAGAGGCGTGGTTACCTTGTGCAAGAACATATGGCAATACATCTTGCACAACCGCCGAGCAGCCGCCGATGTATGCATACGCACCAACGGTACAAAATGGGTGAATCGCAGACAACGCCATAACACCAGCGTAATCGCCAACGGTCACATGGCCGCCTAGAATTGCGTTGTTGCCAATGTGCGTATGATTGCCAACAATCACGTCATGGGCAATATGAGCATTTACGCACAACAGGTTATCATCACCAATCACAGTAGTGGCTTTATCTTGTACCGTACCACGATGAATCTGCACCGCTTCGCGAATCACGTTACGATCACCAATCACCACAGTGGTATCTTCACCGCCATACTTCTTATCTTGGTTTTCTTCACCAATCACAGCATGCGGAAAAATACGGTTGTCTTTACCGATAGTGGTGTGACCTTTGATCACCACATGCGACATAACTTCAGTGCCTTCACCAATCTCGACATTCGAGGTGATGTAAGTAAATGGTCCAACAGTAACATTGGCACCAATTTTCGCACCTTCTTCAACCACCGCAACTGGGTGGATTTGAGCGGTTTCATGAATCATAGATTAAAACTCTCGACGCGCACACTTAAGGTCTGCAGAACAAACCACTTCACCGTCTACTTTAGCTGAACAAGAGAAAGCTGCAATACCGCGGCGTTCTTTAACAAACTCAACTTCAATCACCAGTTGATCGCCAGGGGTCACTGGTTTACGGAACTTCGCGTTGTCTACACTCGCGAAGTAGTACAATTCGTTACCTGAAGGAGCGCCAAAAGATTTGAACGCCAACAGGCCGGTAGCTTGAGCCATAGCTTCAAGAATCAGTACACCTGGGAATACAGGCAGTTGTGGGAAATGACCAGTAAACTGAGGTTCATTAACAGAAACGTTTTTAATCGCAGTCAGGTATTTTGCTTCTTGGAAATCTGTTACACGATCAATTAATAAGAATGGGTAGCGATGTGGTAACAGTTCCTGAATTTCAGTAATGTTCATCGTTTTCTTTTCTGTAGTCAAAGTCATATTCCTATTTTCAATGCTTAATTCAATCTATATACCCAAGTAACCTCGAGATGTGAGTTTTCACGAGATGGGAGCGTGTTACTGATTCCGGCATCCTGAAAAGTCGCTTGGGTATCGTCGACTATTATACCCGAGTTCACCTCTGATGCTACGTTGATCAAGGTTCGCAGGGCTTTATAGACAAAAAAGACCCGCCCTTTGCGAGTCTTTTTATAATACGTATTGATTAAGAGTTACTGTGCTCTTCTAACTGTTTCTCAACCGCTTTAAGGCGCTTGTTCATCTCATCAATTCGATGGACTCGAGTCGCTGTTTTTCGCCACTCTTTATTGGTTTGCAACGGAATACCTGATGAGTAGATGCCCTTCTCATCGATACTGCGCATTACCATGCCCATACCAGTAATGGTAACACCATCAGCAATTTCAATATGGCCATTAATCACGCTTGCGCCACCGATAATACAGTACTTACCAATCTTAGTACTGCCAGCGACAATGGTACCACCCGCCATCGCTGTACCATATCCGATCTCTACATTGTGAGCGATCTGCATTTGGTTATCCAGAATGACATTGTCGGCAATCACTGTGTCTTCTAAGGCACCGCGATCGATGGTAGTACAACCACCAATTTCAACACGGTTGCCTACGCGAACAGAACCCAGTTGAGGGATTTTAATCCACTCACCTTTGTCATTTGCGTAGCCAAAACCATCGCTGCCAATAACCGTATTTGATTGGACAAGACAATCTGTACCCAGCTCAACATTATGGTAGATACTTACGTTCGCCCATAATTGCGTATTCGCACCAATCTTTGCCTGCTTACCAATAAAGCAGCCAGCACCGATCACTACGTTATCGCCAAGCTCAACGCCTTCTTCAATTACGGCATTCGCACCAATTGATACGTTTTCACCGAGCTTAGCGCTTGGATCGATAACCGCTGATGGTGCAATACCTACAGCGGCCTTTGGTGTGGTATCAAGAGCTTGTGCTACCTTAGCAAAGGCAACATATGGATCATCAACAACGAGAGCATTTCCTTGGCACTGCTCAAGTTGAGCGGCTTTTACCATTACGACTGTCGCTTGGCACTCAGCTAAGTGCTTTGCGTATTTAGGATTAGACAGAAAGGTCACGTGACCTTGCTGCGCTTTATCCATCGGCGCGACCATGGTGACTGTCGCTGTCGCGTCACCATGTAATTCGCCCCCGGTAACTGTTGCCAATTCGGCTAATGTCAATGTCTTCATAAACGTCTATTTTAGTGCTTTGATTACGTCTTCAGAGATGTTGTACTCAGGTTTTGAGTATTGAAGCGCTGTGATATCGATAACCATATCGTAGCCTTTTTGCTCTGAAACTTCTTTTACTGCTTTTTGAATCAGTTGGAATAGTTTAGCTTTTTCTTGCGCTTCGCGACGTGCAGAAGCTTGCTCAAGCGCCTGTGCTTTTACTTTGTATTTGCTGTCTAGCTGACCGATCTCGATGCGGATTTTCTCCACTTCTTCCGCGCCAAGCAATTCGCCATCACGCTTTAGCTTTTCAATTTTGGTTTTCGCTTCTGCTTGAATCGCTTTTAGTTCATCGGCCTTGTCTTTGAACTCTTTTTGCATTTGCTGAAGTACGGCTTCACGCTGCGGGAGCTCTTGGAATACTTGTGCAGTATTGATGTAAGCAATTTTCTGTGCGGCTTCTGCTGCATGAGCAAAAAGAGAAGACGTCATTACTAAAAGGCCTAGGCCTGCCGCTTTAATCGTTTTATTCACTTGTAAATTCCTTAAATTAGAAGGTTCGACCGATTGTGAAAGTGAAGAACTCTTCGTCATCACCTTCAAAACTTTCGATTGGTTTCGCGACTGAGAACACCAAAGGTCCCATCGGCGACATCCATTGTAAAGCCACACCGTAAGAAGCACGGTAGTTGGTTGGATCTGAATAGTCATAGTACAAAGGATCGCCTATATCACCTTTATATACGAACTCGGTATCCCACACACTAGCAGCATCAACAAAGGCACTGGTACGAACTTGGCTGCGCACTTCCTCTGATGCAAATGGCGTTGGGAAAATCAATTCAAGACTTGCTAATGCCACGGCGTTACCACCAACAGAGTCATCAGAAGTCACGATACAACCGTTGTTACCACATGATCCCGCTCGGTTAGTATAAACCGCGCGAGGGCCCACGGTATTTGAACGGAAACCACGCAAGCTGGTGAAGCCACCTGCATAATAGTTTTCATAGAATGGGAATAAATTATCATTCCCATCGGTTTTACCGTAGCCATTACCATACCCCAAACGACCGCGCATCAATAGCGAAAAGTCATGTTTCTTGGTCAACGGAATGTAATTTCGCACATCGTATTGCAGTTTGAAGTATTTCGCGTCAGAACCCGGCACCGTCATCATGTAAGAGGCACGTTGATAGTTACCAGCTGTTGGGAAGTAACCGCGGTTAAGGTTGTTACGCGTCCAAGATAGGTTGATATCAAAATCGTTGGTTAAGATATCGCCTTCAGCTTGACCGATACTCTCTGCAAACTTACGCGCTTGATCATAAGACGGAACGTTACCGATCTTGTTGTGCGTATAGCCTAAACCAAACTCAAAACGGTTGAGTTCATCAAATGGGAAGCCCCATGTCACTTCTGCACCGTAGCTTTCGTTGGTGTAGTCAACAATACCTGCTTCAGATGCTTCGAATGTATTGAAGAAAACTTTACCGCCCATACTGACACCATCAAGGTTCCAGTAAGGATCGCGATACTCTAAGGTTAAGTTCTTGGAGTAGTCGTTCATCATCGCGCTGATACCAACGCGGTCACCAGTACCGGCAAAGTTGTCTTGTTGTAAACCAACTTGGAAGCTGACACCGGATTCAGTACCGTAGCCAACACCAAAGTTAACGCTGCCTGAGTTGGCCTCTTTAACCTTGTAGACCAAATCAACTTGGTCATCACTACCAGGAACTCGCACGGTTTGCACATCGACCGTTTCAAAGAAACCAAGACGGTTTAAGCGCCCTTTACTGGTTTCAATCGCTTTTGAGTTCAGCCAACTGCCTTCCATTTGACGCATTTCGCGACGTAACACTTCATCTTTTGTGGCGTTGTTACCCACAAAACGAATATCACGCACATAAACACGCTTACCCGGTTCAACATTAACCAGCAGCGAAACTTGTTTTGACTCGTCATCGAACTCTGGGATGGTGCGTACTTGCGGATAAGCATAGCCCGCCTCACCTAAAACTCGCTTAACGCCTTCTTCTAGTGCCGTGACAGCAGAGCCGTTATAAACTTCACCTGACTCAAAGGTAACTAGGCTCTCAAATTCCGCTTCTTTGCCAATTAAGTCACCACGGAACTTCACTTCATCGACAGTGTACTGTTCACCCTCGTTAATGTTGAGCGTGATATAAACGCCTTTTTTATCAGGAGAAATAGAAACTTGTGTCGATGACACTTGGAACTTCAAGTAACCACGATCAAGGTAGTAAGAACGTAATGCTTCAATATCACCGGCGAGCACTTGCTTCTGATATTTGTCATCAGAAAGGAAGTTCCACCATGAGACGTTGGCATTCAAATTAAAGCGCGATATCAACTCTTCATCAGTGAAGACTTTATTACCAATAAAGTTAATCTGTTGAATCTTGGCTGACACACCTTCAGTAAAAACAAACTTCAGGTCAGTACGATTACGAGGCAATGGTGTGATAACCGCTTGAACCGTCGCATTGTATTTACCAACGCTATAGTAAAAGTCTTCCAGTCCCTTTTCGATGTTCGATAAAGAGGTACGGTCTAACGCTTCACCAACACGAATACCCGACGCATCTAGGTTCTGTTGCAGCTGCTCATCTTTGATTGAGCTGTTGCCTGAGAATGAAATGGTAGAAATGGTTGGTCGTTCCGTTACCTGAACCACCAACACATTATTGTCTCGTGAGACTTTGATATCTTCAAAGTTACCCGTTGAATATAGGGCACGGATGATCTCTGCAACATCTTGGTTACTGACGGTATCTCCGATACGAATCGGCATTTTGAGTAGCGCTGCACCTAACGCAACACGCTGCAAGCCTTCAATTTGAATGTCCTGCACAACAAAACCGTCTGCAGCTTGAGCAGAAACACTTGTTGCAAGTAGTGTTGCCAACAGAATTTTTTTCATCGCCATATTTGTTCTAGTTATTCCTTACTACAACCTTCATCCACTTTATAAGCGAGCAAAGTCGTTAAAAATCGCTACGGCCATAAGGGCAAATAGTATTGCGCCACCGAATCGGTAGCCCATTTCCTGTATCTTTTCAGGTACAGGACGTCGAATAATTGCTTCGATAGCAAAAAACAGCAGGTGACCACCGTCTAGCATCGGTAATGGAACCAAGTTAATAATGCCAAGATTGACACTAATCAACGCCAAAAAGCCAAGGAAGTAAACCAATCCATAATCTGCGGTTGTTCCTGCGCCCTTAGCAATAGAGATAGGTCCACTTAAGTTATTTAAACCCACATCTCCCACCACCAGTTTTTTCAACATGGTGATGGTTAGGCCGATAACTTGACCGGTTTTATCTATCGCTTTGCCGATAGACTCAAATACACCAAATTGCAGATCGAATCGATAGTTTTCCGGCCATTCTGCGACTTCAGGAGCGATTCCAGCAAAGCCTATCTGAGAGCCATCTTTTAACTCTCTACTTTGTGGAGTCAAGATCACTTCCACAACGGCACCGTTTCGCAATACTTCGATATCGAGTGGCGAATTAGGACTATTGCGTACCAACTCAACCAATTGCTGCCATTGCGAGATCGCTTGACCATCAATCGCGACAATCTTGTCACCCGCTAACAAGCCTGCGTCTTCACCCGCACCGCCTTCTGATATTGCTGCAAGCGTCGTGGAGATTGCTGGGGTATAGGGTGTAAAGCCTAATGCCGACATTGCCGATTGGCTATCAGGATCAAAACGCCAATCGCTAATATCAAACGTCAGTTGCTGCTCTACTCCAATACTATCAATTGGAGCCACTGACATGGTAAATGTCTGCTCACCAATATGAGAGACCAATCGCATGTTGACCGATTCCCAATCCGCGGTTTTGACGCCAGAAACCGCTTTTAGTTCCATCCCACTTTCTAAACCTGCTTGTGCGGCAATAGAATGAGGCTGAACTTGACCTACGACTGGCTTCACTGCGGGTACGCCGATCAAAAAAACGAGCCAGTAGGCAAAAATCGCGAATAGGAAATTAAACGCAGGTCCCGCAGCAACAACTGCGGTTCGCTTCCACAACGGTTTTTTATCAAACGCGTACTGATGCATCTCTTGAGGAACATCATCGACGCGGCTATCAAGCATTTTGACGTACCCACCGAGAGGAATCATGGCAATGGTGTATTCCGTGCCATCTTTGGCGACTTTGCGCCAAATTGCTTTGCCAAAACCTATCGAGAAACGCTCAACTTTTACGCCGCAACGACGCGCGACCCAAAAATGCCCAAACTCATGCACTGCCACCAAAATACCAAGTGCGACAATAAATGAGATAAAGTTCCATACAATCCCAGTCATGCTCTGCGTCCACCAATAAAGTTCGTTGCCAGAGTGCGAGCCATCTTGTCGACCTCTAAAATGTCTTCCAAGCTATCACACTTTAGCTGTGCATTCATCGAACAAATTCTTTCTGTCACCCAATTATTGACACGTGCAATATGAGTAAAGGGAATCACACGATTTAGAAACGCATCAACGGCCACCTCATTCGCGGCATTAAGAGCGGTGGTCGCATGCTGCCCCATATAACAAGCATCAATGGCCAGTTTTAGACATGGATAACGTTGAAAGTCCGGCTCAAGAAATGTCAGTTCACCCACTTTGGTGAAATCGAGAGGCTTAACTCCCGCGGTCACACGCTCTGGATAGGATAATGTCAACGCGATAGGGGTTGCCATATCCGGCTCACCGAGTTGCGCTAATGTCGAGCCATCTTTGTATTGCACCATCGAGTGGATCACCGATTGAGGGTGAATCAACACTTTTAGCTGCTCGCGGCTTGCATTAAACAACCATTTAGCTTCGATGTACTCTAGCCCCTTGTTCATCATGGTGGCTGAATCTACCGAGATTTTCGGCCCCATTGACCAATTGGGATGGGCAATCGCCTGCTCAGGTGTCACTTGCTCGAGATCGGCTAAATTAGAATAGCGAAAAGGACCTCCCGATCCAGTCAGCAAGATATGCTCAATGCCATGCACGTTCAGATCGCAATGACCTAAGTTAGTTTGAATATCGCTTGGCAAACACTGAAAAATGGCATTGTGCTCGCTATCAACTGGCAACAGTTCGGCACCGTATTGCTTAACGGCATCAACGAACAGTTGTCCTGACATGACCAAAGCTTCTTTGTTTGCCAGTAGAATACGTTTACCCGCTTTTACCGCTGCCATCGTTGGCATTAGGCCTGCCGCACCCACAATCGCTGCCATCACCGTATCCACTTCATCCATCGACGAAACGTGACACATAGCTTCGATACCAGCCAATACTTGGGTATTTAAGTTCAGCGACTTCAGTTTAATCGTTAGCGCTTGCGCTGACTGCTCATCAGCCATTACCGCGTACTGAGGTTGCCACTTAACACATAACTGGGTCATCTTTTCTACATTCTGACCGGCAGCTAAAGCAACAATTTTGAACTGTTCGGGGTTGTTTTCGATAACCTTCAAGGTACTGGCACCGATAGAGCCTGTTGCACCTAAAATTGTTAATTTACGCATAGCGAGAAACCGATAGTTAAGAGAGTGAGGTTAACCTCACTCTACTTACGAGAATAAGAAATAAAGAAGAGCAAATACAGGGAAAGCCGCCGTTAAGCTATCAATTCGATCCAGCACTCCACCATGACCAGGAATGATATTGCCACTGTCTTTGATGCCCGATACGCGTTTAAACATACTTTCCACCAAGTCTCCTAAAACAGAGATAACAACGGTCGTCAACGTAATGACAACAAACGCAGCAAGGTTAGCAAACTGGATATCGAACCACTCAGCGGTACCCCAACCAACAAGCAGTGCAGTAAGGATACCACCGATTAAACCTTCAATAGTCTTGTTAGGGCTAACATGTGGTGCCATCTTACGTTGACCAAAGCTCTTGCCGGCGAAGTATGCGCCACTGTCCGCAGCCCATACAATAAAACAGACATAAAGAACGAGTTTCGAGCCATGGTAAGGGTCGCTGGTCACGCCCTCTGCACGGAGCATAATGATACTCCATAGGAATGGAAGCATGGTCAGCATGCCAAACAAGTGACGAAGTAGCTTAGAGTCTCGCCACAATGATGCCGACTTAGGATAGGTAATGGCTAAGCCACTGGAGAAAAGCCACCACACAAAGCCGATAACGAGTATGGCAAAGTGGCTGGCTGATAAATGATTAAGGCTGTACGCATCAAAAGGAATTAGAGCAAAACTTAGTCCGGTAACAGCTAGACTTGGTAGCAAAGCCACCATACGGTTATTCGTTTCGACAAATTGGGTCCACTCCCAAAAGCCAATCAAAGTAACCACAGAAATTAGAGCGATAAATAGCGGCAAAGAGAGCTTAAAAATCGCTAAAATCACTAATGGAGCAAGAATCAGTGCAGTGATAATTCGTTGTTTCAAACTTGAGTCCTTATTGGCATTCCATTAATGCTCTAACTTGCTCGCCAGTGCACCCGAAACGACGTTCACGTTCAATAAACCATGTAATAGCTTCAATTAAGCTATCTTCATTAAATTCAGGCCAGTAAATAGGAGTAAAGTAGATCTCGGCGTACGCAAGTTGCCAAAGCATAAAGTTGCTAATGCGGCACTCGCCACTGGTGCGGATCAAAAGGTCTACTTCCGGCAAATCTGCCATAGTGAGGTGCTGGGTAATCACACTCTCAGTGATCTCTTCCACCGAAAGATCACCTTGCTGAACTTGTCGAGCAACCTGTTTGGCGGCCTCAGTAATATCCCATTTTCCGCCGTAGTTTGCGGCGATATTAATCACCATACCGCTGTTGTTAGCAGTGAGCGCTTCAGCTTGGGCTATTTTTTGTTGGAGACGTTGATTAAAACGACTGCTATCACCAATCACTCGTAAGCGAAGGCCATTTTTGTGTAGTCGTTTCACTTCTGTCGATAGGACAGTAATAAACAACTCCATCAAGACCCCTACCTCTTCTTCAGGTCGACGCCAGTTTTCACTGCTAAAAGCGAATAAGGTTACCGCTTTAATCCCGAGACGAGCAGCCGTGGTAATGGTTTTTCTAACCGCAGCAACACCATTCTTGTGTCCAAAAACGCGGGGCTTGCCTTGCGCTTTCGCCCAACGGCCATTGCCATCCATAATGATAGCGATATGTTTAGGGAGCAGTTCCGGTGAGAGTTGTGAATTTTGCATAGAGGTATTTAGGTAACAAGCAGGGGGCAAAGAGTAGCATAAAAAAGCACTGCGCGCAGAGCACAGTGCTTTTTTTTGAGGAAGGTTGAAGAATTAAACTTCCATCAACTCTTTTTCTTTTGCCGCTAGAACGTCATCCACATTTTTCACTGCTACGTCAGTCAGTTTTTGGATTTCGTCTTGGCCTTTACGCTCTTCATCTTCAGAGATTTCTTTGTCTTTTAGTAGCGCTTTAAGATCGCTGTTTGCGTCACGGCGAATGTTGCGTACTGCAACACGTGCACCTTCTGCTTCACCACGTACGATCTTAACTAGGTCTTTACGGCGTTCTTCCGTTAGCGGTGGAAGTGGAACGCGGATGATAGTACCTGCTGACATAGGGTTTAGACCTAGGTCAGATTGCATGATTGCTTTTTCAACTTTCTGAGTAAGTTCACGGTCAAAAACTGTGATAGCAAGCGTACGTGCATCTTCTGCAACAACGTTAGCTACTTGGTTTAGCGGTGTTGGTGCACCGTAGTACTCAACAGATAGACCAGATAGCAAGCTTGGGTGTGCGCGACCCGTGCGAACTTTAGAAAGGTTGTTTTTTAGAGCTTCAACGCTCTTTTCCATGCGCTCTTGCGCGTCTTTTTTGATTTCGTTAATCACGGTTTCACCTTAATAATTCTTCTTTCTCAAAGAAATTTTAACAGGGTTAGTCGGCGAGTCGTCATTTTCCAAATAACGACATCACTGATAAAGCTTACTCAGTAATCAAAGTACCTTCAGCTTCACCCATTACCACGCGACGTAGTGCACCTGGCTTGTTCATATTGAATACGCGAATTGGCATTTTGTGGTCGCGAGCAAGTGTAAATGCTGCTAAATCCATCACTTTTAGTTCTTTATCAAGAATTTCAGCGTAGCTCAGCTTATCATACAGCTCTGCGTCAGGGTTTGCTACTGGGTCTGCGGTAAATACACCATCCACTTTGGTTGCTTTTAGAACCACATCAGCTTCGATTTCGATACCACGTAAGCAAGCCGCAGAATCAGTAGTGAAGAATGGGTTACCTGTACCTGCAGAGAAAATAACTACGCGGCCTTGGCGAAGTTCGCGAATCGCATCCGCCCAGTTGTAGTCGTCACATACGCCTTTTAGAGGAATCGCAGACATCACGCGAGCATTTACGTAAGCACGGTGCAGTGCATCACGCATTGCTAAACCGTTCATTACTGTCGCTAGCATACCCATATGGTCGCCCACAACACGGTTCATACCCGCTTCAGCTAGGCCTGCACCACGGAATAGGTTACCACCACCAATTACAACACCGACTTGAACACCTAGTTCAACCAGCTCTTTAACCTCTTGAGCCATACGGTCAAGAATTGCAGGGTCAATACCAAAACCTTCTGAGCCTTGAAGTGCTTCACCACTCAATTTTAACAAGATGCGTTGATATGCTGGTTTAGGGTTCGTAGTCATGGATTATACCTTCCAAAAAGAGAGTTATTAATTAACAGTCATGGATAGAGACTTACCAAAATCTTTATCCATCACGACTAATCATAAAAAGACCGCAGCCATGGCCACGGTCTAGATATCTCAGCGTCGCTAAGGATTAACCTTTTTGCGCTAGAGCAACTTCTTCAGCGAAGCTTAGGCCTTCAGCTTTCTCGATACCTTCACCTACTTCTAGGCGAACGAAGTTAGAAACTGATGCACCGCGCTCTTTTAGAATCTCAGCTACAGATTTCTTAGGTTCCATAACGAAAGGCTGACCAGTTAGTGAAACTTCGCCAGTGAATTTCTTCATGCGACCTTCAACCATCTTCTCAGCGATTTCTTTAGGCTTACCTTCGTTCATCGCGATTTCAACTTGAACTTCACGCTCTTTAGCTACTACGTCAGCAGGTACGTCAGTTGGGTTAACGTATTCTGGACGAGATGCAGCTACGTGCATTGCGATGTGTTTTAGAGTTTCAGCGTCGCCTTCACCAGCTACTACTACACCGATTTTCTCACCGTGACGGTAAGAAGCGATAGCAGCACCTTCAACGTACTGTACGCGACGGATAGTAACGTTTTCGCCGATTTTAGCAACTAGAGCAACACGCTCTTCTTCGAACTTAGCAACTAGCTCTTCAACAGAAGCTTTAGAAGCTAGTGCTTCTTCTGCTACTTTGTCTGCGAATGCAGTGAAGTTGCCGTCTTTAGCAACGAAGTCAGTTTGACAGTTAACTTCAAGAAGAACAGCTACGCCATCTGCGTCTTTGATGATGATTGCGCCTTCAGCAGCTACGTTACCTGCTTTCTTAGCAGCTTTAGCAGCACCTGATTTACGCATGTTTTCGATTGCCAGTTCGATGTCGCCGTTAGTTTCAACAAGCGCTTTCTTACATTCCATCATACCTGCGCCAGTACGTTCGCGCAGTTCTTTTACTTGAGCAGCAGTAACAGCCATTCTGTATTCCTCGGTTGATTCTGGATAGGGTAAAAATCAGGGGCCTACATTTTCGGCCCCTGATGATAACTATAACTCAGTATGTGCGACAAAAAGGTTGCACATTGACTAAGTAAGACTCGGAGCCGCTATTATTCAGCTTCTACGAAGCCGTCTTTTTCAGCTACAACAGCAACGTCTTTGTTGCGACCTTCAGTTACAGCAGAAGCTGCAGCGTTTAGGTATAGTTGTACTGCGCGGATCGCGTCGTCGTTACCTGGGATGATGTAGTCTACGCCATCTGGGTTAGAGTTAGTATCTACCACAGCGTATACTGGAATACCTAGGTTGTTAGCTTCTTTAATCGCAATGTGCTCGTGGTCAGCGTCGATCACGAATAGAGCGTCTGGTAGGCCGCCCATATCTTTGATACCACCAAGAGATTTCTCTAGCTTCTCCATTTCACGAGTGCGCATTAGAGCTTCTTTCTTAGTTAGTTTGTCAAAAGTACCGTCTTGAGACTGTGCTTCAAGATCTTTTAGACGCTTGATAGACTGACGAACAGTTTTGTAGTTTGTTAGCATACCGCCTAACCAGCGGTTGTTAACGTAGTACTGGTTGCTTGCGATAGCAGCTTCTTTAACAGCTTCAGATGCAGCGCGTTTAGTACCTACGAATAGAACTTTACCTTTCTTCTCGCCAACTTTAGCTAGTTCAGCTAGAGCTTCGTTGAACATTGGTACAGTTTTTTCTAGGTTGATGATGTGAACGCGGTTACGAGCACCAAAGATGAATGGCTTCATTTTTGGGTTCCAGTAACGAGTTTGGTGACCGAAGTGAACACCAGCTTTCAGCATATCGCGCATTGATACAGTTGCCATTTTAAAATCCTCTATGGGGTTAGGCCTCCACATCCCCCATGATTCCGACTAAGCTTCTGCTCAGCACCCCGGAATATGTGTCGGAATGTGTGTGATTTAAAGATAAATGTTTTAGGGAACTCATCAGCTTCGCCACTTAGCGTCGCTAGGTGAAGAGAACTGACAATGATTCCGGCGCGCTTTATATCACATTTTAGCCCTAATTGGCTAGAAATAATTCCGCTTCACCCTGCTCGTTTGCCATCTTTTGCAACAAGTTTCGACATTGGCTAAACAACACAAATACACATTCTCATCTCTTCCTGTTAAAATGTGTCGGTTAGCACATTTATGTGCAGTAGAGGAAATAGAGAAAAGCCAATGTCAATCAAGATTAAAACGGCTGAAGAAGTCGAACGTATGCGCTTAGCAGGTAGCCTAGCTGCTGAGGTTTTAGAAATGATCGAACCTTATATCAAAGAAGGGGTAACGACAGATGAGTTAAACCAAATTTGTCACGATTATGCTCTAGAAAAAGGCGCGTACTCTGCACCGCTCGATTACCATGGCTTTCCTAAGTCAATCTGCACCTCAATCAACCACATCGTTTGTCACGGTATCCCTGCAGCACAAGACGAGATGGGTGCAAATGGACAAATGAAACCAGCCGTTCTTAAGAATGGTGACATCATCAACGTCGATATCACAGTGATCGTGCCAGATGACGAAAATGCAGATTTGAGTGTTCGCCCAGCAGGCTACCACGGTGATACATCGAAGATGTTTTTCGTTGGTGAGACGTCACCAGAAGACAAGCGTCTATGCATGGTGACGCAAGAAGCATTATACATCGGTATGCGTCAAGTGAAGCCGGGTGCGACTGTTGGTGACATCGGCACTGCAATCGAGAAGTACATCAAGACCAACAACAAGAACAATCCGCGTAACAAGTTCTCTATTGTTAAGGATTTCTGTGGTCATGGCATCGGTAACGAGTTCCACGAAGAACCACAAGTTGTGCATTACCGCAATAGTGACCGCCGCGTACTGAAAGAAGGTATGTGTTTCACTATCGAACCAATGATCAATGCGGGTAAATTCGGTTGTAGCGTTGATGCTCAAGACGACTGGACGGTATACACCGGTGACGGTAAAAAGTCTGCGCAATATGAACACACTATCCTCGTGACCAAAGAGGGCTGTGAAGTATTAACACTGCGCAGTGACGATACAATTCCTCGCTTTATGAAAAACGCTTAATTTCCTTATCCCCGCTGTTGCGGGGATATTTTTTTGTGCAACATGATTTGGTAAAGTGAAGAGAGTCAATCTCTACCCGTAACCACAGTTAATGGGTACACAAAGCACGGATAGCCTTATGCCTTTTCAATCGCCACTCACATTTAGTGACGAGCAAATCAATGTCCATGAGCTCAAGTTACAACTAGAGCAATTTGCTAGCTATCAAAAGCAGGAATTTATAAACCACCACCCTGTCAGTGATTTGGTGTTAGGTCGCTCGGATTACTTCGACTTACTGCTCACACGTTTATGGCAGCATTATGGTTTTGATAAACTGCCCAACATCAGTCTCGTCGCCGTCGGCGGTTATGGGCGCGGTGAACTTCATCCTCTGTCTGATATCGATATTCTCATCCTGTCTAAAAAAACGCTTCCAGAGAATCTAGGGGCAAAAGTCAGTGAGTTTATCACCCTGCTTTGGGACTTACGTCTTGAAATCGGCCATGCTGTACGCACAGTGGAAGAGTGTGGCGAGATTGGGCGCAACGACCTTACCGTTGCCACCAACTTGCAAGAAGCACGCTTATTAACGGGCTGTGAAGAGACTTTCCACCAGCTCAAAATGGTCGTTCACTCTGAATACTTTTGGCCTAGCGAAGTTTTTTATAAAGCCAAAGTGCAAGAGCAAGCCGAACGCCATGCTCGCTACCACGACACCACCTACAACCTTGAGCCAGACATCAAATCAACCCCAGGTGGACTGCGTGATATCCATACCCTTAGCTGGGTGGCGCGACGTCATTTTGGTGCCACCTCATTGTTTGAAATGAGCCGCTATGGTTTTCTGACTGATGCCGAATATCGCGAGTTGGTCGAGTGTCAGGAGTTCCTTTGGCGCGTGCGTTTTGCTCTACACATTGAACTGCGTCGTTATGACAACCGCCTAACGTTTGCTCATCAACCGCCCGTTGCCGAAACCCTTGGCTTTACGGGCGAAGGCAACCGTGGGGTTGAGATGATGATGAAAGAGTTCTATCGCACCTTACGCCGTGTCGCAGAGCTCAACAAAATGCTGCTTAAACTGTTTGGCCAAGCCATATTAAACCGAGGGGTTGAAAGTTCAGTTCAAGTTATCAGTGAAGATTTCCAACGTCGCGGTAGCTTGATCGAAGCACGCAAGCCTGCACTATTCCAAGCCCGACCTGAAACCATTTTGGATATGTTTCTGCATATCGCCAATGACTCCACAATTGAAGGTGTATCGCCACCGACATTGCGCCAATTAAGAACGGCTCGCCGCCGTTTCAACAAATTTCTGCATACGATTCCCGATGCGCGTGAAAAATTTCTCGAGCTTTGCCGCCACCCTAATGCCTTACACAAAGCCTTCAGTTTAATGCACAAATTGGGGGTTTTATCGGCCTACTTGCCGCAATGGAGTCAAATCGTCGGCCAAATGCAGTTCGACCTATTCCATGTCTATACCGTTGATGAACATAGTGTGCGCCTGCTTAAGCACATCAATACATTCAGCTACGCCAAAAATCACAGCAAACACCCCATTTGCTGTGAAGTTTATCCGCGTATTCTGAAAAAAGAACTTCTGATCATCGCCGCTATTTTCCATGACATTGGCAAAGGGCGTGGCGGTGATCACTCCGTAATTGGTGCCGAAGAGGCCTACGCGTTTTGCCGCGAACACGGTTTATCGACGCCAGAAGCCAACTTGGTGTCATGGCTTGTGCGTAATCACCTACTGATGTCAGTCACGGCACAACGTCGTGATATTTATGACCCAGAGGTCATTACGGAGTTTGCCAAGCAAGTCCGTGATGAAGAGTATTTAGAGTATCTAGTCTGCTTAACTGTCGCCGATATTTGTGCAACTAACCCAGAACTGTGGAACAGTTGGAAGCGCACTTTACTTGCTGAACTGTTTTACTCCACGCAACGCGCATTACGCCGAGGGTTAGAAAACCCCGTTGATGTACGTGAGCGTATTCGTCATAACCAACAGATGGCCTCAGCGCTACTGCGTAAAGAGGGCTTTAGCAGTCGAGAGATCGAAGTGATTTGGCAGCGCTTTAAGGCCGATTATTTCTTGCGCCATACTCACAAGCAGATCGCGTGGCATTGCGCCAATTTACTGCGTCATGCCGACCCAACCCAACCACTGGTGTTGATCAGTAAAAAGCCCACTCGTGGCGGAACTGAGGTATTCGTCTATACCAAAGACCAAAAAGGTATTTTCGCCACTGTCGTTGCGGAACTGGATAGACGTAACTTTAACGTACACGACGCACAAATCATGACCAGCAAAGATGGTTATGTACTTGATACCTTTATGGTGCTTGATCAACATAGCAACCCGGTTGAGGAAGGCCGCCACAAAGCGGTCGAAAAACACCTGATACATGTATTAACCGATGGTCGCCCGACTAAGCTTCGCACCCGAAGAACGCCGCGCAATCTTCAGCACTTTAAAGTTAAAACGACCGTTGATTTTCTTCCTAGCAAGAGCAAAAAGCGCACGACGCTGGAGTTTGTAGCTCTCGATACTCCGGGGTTACTCGCAACCGTCGGAGCTACTTTTGCAGATTTAAATATCAACTTACACGCCGCTAAGATCACCACCATTGGTGAGCGGGCGGAAGACTTTTTCATTATTACGGGCACCGAGGGAGGTAAGTTGAGCGAAGAGGAAGAGATGGTATTGCGCGAAAAACTCATCGCGAATGTTGCCGAACTGGAACCAAGCTGATCACTACCACAGATTGAGAAAAATATAGATAGCTCAACTATATTGCCTGTCACTAGGCTGCTACATTTAAACGTGTTCAACTGCGCTACGCTAAACTTAGGTAGCAAAACTCACGATTAATGAGGTAGCCTATGTTTCCACACCTAACGGGTCTAGGCATACAAGATCCCAAACAGATTGAGCGCTATTCTTTGCGTCAAGAAGCCCACAAAGACATCCTTAAAATCTATTTTCGCAAACAGAAAGGTGAGCTATTCGCCAAAAGCGTGAAGTACAAATACCCTCGACAAATCAAAAATGTACTGGTTGATAGTGGCAGTCATCAATATAAAGAAGTCACTGAAATCAATCGTAACCTCACCCTGGTGATTGATGAGCTCAACAAACTCACCAAACCTCAGAAAACCGCAGAAGTGGATGTTAAACAGAAAATTCTCTCTGACTTAAAACATTTAGAGAAAGTTGTCTCGAGTAAGATTGCTGAAATAGAGGCGGATTTAGAGAAGCTGAAATAAGCGCTACACTTATCGTTATGAGAATGGAGAGTCGAGAGACCGCTTTGTCTCGACTCTCGAAACCATCTCTCAAAACAAGGCGTTCTCAACTCTTACGCACGGCAAAGCCATGTATTGCGGAGATTATGCGGCGGTTACAGCCAACCAGCAAACTTACCGATAAGGTAAAGCGCAACACCAGCCATAACACCAGCAACGATGTCATCAATCATGATGCCTAGGCCACCATGAACACGCTTATCGAGCCACCCAATAGGCCAAGGCTTAACCATGTCAAAAAAACGAAACAGAATAAAACCGGTCAATAACCATTTCCAATCTGTTGCTGACAATTGAAACAAAGGTACAACTGCCATCGTGATCCAGAATCCGGCAAACTCATCCCAAACGATAGAGCCATGGTCGTGAACCCCCATATCATCAGAAGTGACCTGACAGATTTTCACCCCGACTAGACACGCAACCAAAACCACCAGTAAATATCCACTTAACGGCAGTTGCACTAACAGCAAATACAGAGGTATCGCCGCTAAAGTTCCCATCGTACCGGGTACCACTGGAGATAAACCACTACCAAAACCTGTTGCAAGTAAATGCCAAGGATTCTTTAGAGAAATCAGAGAAAGAGGGTTTGTCATAATTCGGTCTTAATTGGTTTTAAAATGATCGTAGCCGCTTAACTGCCAAGCAAGGTCTTGCCCATCAAGGGTCAATCTCAGTTTATCATCATCGTTGATCGTACCGATACGGGTGATCTGACAATCAATATCTTGCAGAGCTTGCCACATTGCGTCCTCTCGACTGTCTGGTACGGTAAAACAGAGCTCGTATTCTTCCCCACTCGTCAGCGCATATTGCTGAGCTTGCGGCGAGCTACCCACGAACTCGAGAAGCGGCTGAGATAAAGGCAGTTGCTCTACCTCTACTTGAGCCCCTACACCAGAGCGCTTCAGTATATGACCTAAATCAGAGATAACGCCATCAGAAATATCAATAGCAGCACTGGCAATTCCACGCAGTGCTTCCCCTACTTGAGTTCGAGGCGTTGAGAGGTAATGACGTTTTTCCAGTTCACTTGCAAATGGTTTAGTTGCATTGCTCTTGTCGAGAATCACGTCTAATCCAGCTTGACTGTCACCCAGTAGCCCTGTGACATAGATACCATCCCCTACTTGAGCGCCGGAGCGCAGCAATGCTTCCCCCTGAGGCACTAAACCTTGTACCGTCAATGTCAAACTCAGAGGACCTTTAGTCGTATCACCGCCAATCAATTGCAAACCATATTGATCAGCTAGGGCAAAAAAACCTTCACAAAATGGGGCTAGCCAGATTTCATCAATTTCTGGCATCGTCAGTGCAAAAGAAACCCATGCTGGCGTCGCCCCCATTGCCGCTAAATCACTGATGTTAGAAGCAAGGGCTTTGTGCGCCACCCAACGAGGATTAGCGGAGGCTAAGAAATGCGTGCCCGCAACCAAGGTATCGGTGCTAATCGCAATCAAAGAACCAACCGGTGCAGAAACCAATGCGCAATCATCACCGGCAGCCAGCACAACATCGCTGCGCTGCGCTTGCTGATCGACAAAATACTTTTCTATTAGATTAAATTCGCCAGACATAGAATAGAGAGATGATGAACTTAGGCTGTAGTATATAAAAAAGGTCAGCGAAAGCTGACCTTTTTAAACTTAAATCGATTATTTCTTACGAACGTGTGGCGCGGCTTTATCTAGCACACCATTAACGAACTTGTGGCTGTCTTCTGCAGCGAACACTTTTGCAAGTTCAATCGCTTCGTTGATAACCACTTTGTAAGGAACGTCTTCACGACGAGTCATCTCATACATAGCGAGACGCAGCAATGCGAGCTCCATCAAATCCAAATCTTGCATTGGACGTGATGTGTATGGACGAATTTTACAATCTAGCTCTGTGTGACTTAGCACAACACCTGTTAGAAGGTCACGGAAGTAAGCAACGTCAGTGTCTGGTGCAGTTAGTGCAGGCTCTGATGCGTGATGCTCTTCTTCATCATACTTACCACCAGATAAAAACTGCTCTTCAATTGTGGCAACATTTTCTTTAGTGATTTGCCAAGAGTAGATCGCTTGTAGAGCGAATCGACGTGCGTTACGACGTGCGGCTGGTTTCACACTGGCCCCCATTAGGAATCAATTTCTGAAAGAACGTTAATCATCTCAAGTGCGCTTAGTGCAGCCTCTGCACCTTTATTACCAGCCTTGGTTCCTGCGCGCTCAATTGCTTGGTCAATTGTATCAACAGTCAATACACCAAATGCTACTGGAAGGCTGTATTCCAGAGAAACTTGTGCAAGACCTTTGTTACATTCACTGCAAACATAGTCAAAGTGTGGTGTACCACCACGAATTACTGTACCCAGAGATACAATCGCATCGTACTTACCTGTTTTGGCTACTCGTTGAGCAACTAAAGGTAGTTCAACGGCACCAGGACAGCGTACAACAGTAATGTTGTCTTCGCTAACTTGCCCATGACGCTTTAAAGTATCGATTGCACCAGACAATAGACTTTCGTTAATAAAACTGTTGAAACGAGAAATAACGATAGCAATTTTTGCGTTTGGCGCTGGGAAGCCACCCTCGATCACTTTCATAAGCCTTCCTTTAACTATGTTCATCAAGTGAGAATCGCCGGATTCTAGCACAAAACTGTGAGCAATATCTAATAGGTTTTTACATATATACTCAAGTCACTTCATCAAGCGGATTCAGAGCGTTGTTGCCGATTCAAGAACAAAGAAATCGGCACAACGGATCTACTTGAAAAGTATCATGGTAATTACTCTGTCACATACTCGACAACATTCAATCCAAACCCACCCAGAGCGTGGTAACGCTTACTGGTTGAAGAGAGTAGACGCATGTCATGAATGCCAAGATCTGCCAAAATCTGTGAACCCACACCCACACGACGAGAGGTGCCTTGTTTCTTGGCTAAGGTCGGTGCTGTACCTTGATCTTGAGCTTGGAACATTTTGACACGGTGGATCAACAAATCAGTCGGCTCTTCGTTGCCTAAAATCACCAAAACACCGCCATCTTGACCAATACGCTTCATCGCTTTATCAAGCGTCCAACTGCGTTCGGCATTGCGATCGCTACGCAATAAATCGGTAAATGTATCTTGTAAATGCACGCGAACCAGTGGAGCTTGTGAATCTGCACTTTGCTTGCAGAGTGCATAATGCACTTGGTTATCAATGGTATCGCGGTAGGTAACCAAATTGAACTCACCAAATTCGGTTGGTAGCAGACACTCGGCCACACGTTCAATCGTTGTCTCGGTGTTATTGCGATACTCGATCAAATCAGCAATGGTGCCCAATTTTAAACCATGCTTTTCAGCAAAAATTTCTAAATCAGGGCGACGGGCCATAGTGCCATCGTCATTAAGAATTTCGACAATCACCGAAGCCGGCTCAAGGCCAGCTAAACGTGCCAAGTCACAACCAGCTTCAGTGTGACCAGCTCGAGTCAGGACACCACCTTCTTGAGCTGCCAATGGGAAAATGTGTCCCGGCTGCACTAGATCCGCAGCTTTAGCATTCGGCGCAACGGCAGCTTGCACAGTGCGTGCGCGGTCAGCGGCAGAAATCCCGGTCGTGACCCCTTCAGCCGCTTCAATCGAAACGGTAAAGTTGGTGGTGTATTGAGCATTATTGTCTTGCACCATTGGCGGCAAACCGAGGTTTTCACAACGTGCTCGAGTCATTGTCAGACAGATCAAGCCTCTTCCATGAGTGGCCATAAAGTTGATCGCTTCAGGCGTGATGTGTTCCGCGGCCATAATAAGGTCGCCTTCATTTTCACGATCTTCGTCATCCATCAGGATAACCATTTTTCCTAAACGAATATCTTCGATAATTTCTTGAGGCGTACTAATTGGCATCTTCACTTCCTATTTCTGACTATTTTTCTTCAGCTCGCGACTAAGCAAAGCCATTTTGTTGTAGAAATTCCATCGTAATTCGAGATTCAGGCGCTTGTGATTGCTGGCTCGTGAGTAGACGCTCCATATAACGCGCCAAAACATCGACTTCTAAATTCACTTTACGACCAACATGAAAGTCAGCGATGGTTGTCTCTTCACCCGTATGGGGAACAATGGTCAGTTTAAACGCATTCTTACGTAATGCATTCACCGTTAGACTGATACCATCGACCGTAATTGAACCTTTTTCAGCGACATACTTGCAAATTTCTTCAGGCATCGCGACCCAAAACTCTATTGCGCGCCCTACCATATTGCGTTCGACAATCTCACCTACGCCATCAACATGCCCTGAGACGATATGCCCACCAAAGCGCGTTGTCGGTAGCATCGCCTTCTCTAGATTCACTTTGCCACCCACTTGATAGTGACTAAAGCCGGTCTTGTTTAAGGTTTCTAAAGAGAGATCCGCGGTGTAACTATGCTCATTGAATGCTACAACAGTCAAACAGACACCATTAGTCGCAATGCTATCACCGAGTTTAACGTCACGCATATCGAGCTTACCGCTCTCAATCGTCACACTAATATCTTCGCCCTTTGGCGTAATAGCAGTCAGTGTACCAACTGCTTCGACTATTCCTGTAAACATAACTATTGTTCTTTATAGATTGGCGTGGCAGTGATACGAATATCCGGCCCGACTTGCTTTAGTTCTTTAATTTCCAAGTCAATGACTTGATACATAGCGGTTAGCCCCAGAGCGCCAACTAAGCCGCGACCATCACTTCCCATAAGTTTAGGCGCTAAATAGATCACCAGTTCATCAACCAAACCTTGCTTGATCAACGAACTCGCCAAAGTTGCGCCCGCTTCGACCCAAAGGTGATTAACATTGTGCTCTGTCACCAAGGTCGTCAATAAATGGCGCAGTTCGATATGCCCACTTGCATCAAGTTGTGGTACCAAGTCGCCCTGTTCACCAACACGCACAACCTCACCCTCAACAGAGAACAGCTTTAACTCATCTTGCAACTGGTTTTGGCGGTCTAAGATAACGCGAAGCGGCTGTCGCAGCGCCTCTTGGGGGTAGATTGCTTGAACCGATGTAGGTAAATCATGCCAACGAACATTAAGCGAAGCGTTGTCATCAATCACAGTTTTGCTGGTGGAGAGAATAGCACCAGATTTCGCCCGCAAAGACTGCACATCTTGGCGCGCTTGAGGCGAGGTGATCCATTGGCTCTGTCCATTGGCGAGTGCCGTTTGACCATCGAGGCTCGCAGCCATCTTCAGTTGGACATAAGGATTGCCGCTTTCCATGCGTTTAATAAATGCAGGATTAAGGGCGCGGGCATCGGCTTCGAGTAAGCCAACTTGAACTTCAATACCGGCATCACGCAGCATCTGAATACCGCGACCCGCCACTTGTGGATTAGGATCTTGCATCGCGCAGATCACTTTGGCGACTTTGGCTTTTATCAGCCCCTCTGCGCAAGGAGGCGTGCGACCATAGTGTGAGCAAGGCTCCAACGTAACGTAAGCGGTTGCACCTTGAGCTTTATCACCCGCCATACGCAGCGCATGAACTTCTGCATGAGGTTCACCAGCACGAGCATGAAAACCCTCACCAACGATCTCTTCACCGTTGGTAATCACGCAGCCCACGTTTGGGTTAGGTGCCGTGGTATAAATGCCACGTTGTGCCAGTTTGATCGCTCGCAGCATCATGGCGTAATCTTGAGTACTGAATTGAGCCATCATGATTCCTATTTAATCTTCCAGCTTAGCGATTTCTTCACCAAACTCTCGGATATCTTCAAAGCTGCGATATACGGAAGCAAAGCGAATATAAGCGACTTTGTCGAGCTCTTTCAGTTGCTCCATCACTAAGTTACCGACCATTTCGCTCGGTACTTCTCTCTCGCCTGTTGCACGCAACTTCGACTTAATCATACTGATAGCAAGTTCGACTGCATCAGCACTTACCGGGCGTTTTTCAAGCGCACGTTGCAAACCACCCACCATTTTATCTTCATTAAATGGTTCGCGATTACCGTTGGATTTAATTACGCGAGGCATAACTAGCTCTGCGGTTTCAAAGGTTGTAAAACGCTCGCTACACGCCAAGCACTGTCTGCGACGGCGCACTTGATGGCCATCAGCCACTAATCGAGAATCGATAACTTTAGTATCAGTCTCGGAGCAAAAAGGACAATGCATATTACCTCCATATCAATGCCAGTAGTGTAGCGGAATTAGTAACTTGATTAAAAGAAAAAGGGGCTAGATAGCCCCTTTTCACTGCATATTTCGCAGAATTCCCACGACAGTTGCACGATTTAACGAACAACAACCTAACTACGTGACAAATAGTTGGCCTTACCAACCCACTTGTAGCTAGTCAGCTCTTCTAATCCCATTGGACCACGAGCATGAAGTTTCTGTGTGGATACCGCCACTTCAGCTCCTAAGCCAAATTGCGCCCCATCAGTAAAGCGGGTCGATGCGTTAACGTAAACAGCCGCAGACCCCACTGAGTTGATAAAACGCTCTGCATTCTCAAGGCTATTCGTCATAATCGCATCTGAGTGGCTAGCATTGTGGATACGCATATGATCAATCGCGTCTGCCACATCGGCGACAACCTTGACACCAAGCGTATAGCTCAACCATTCAGTATCGAAATCGCCTTCGCCAGCATCACGTAACTCTTGTGCATTCGCTAACAACGCTTTTGCTTTCGGTTCAGCAACTAACGACACCTTGCCGTTTAGACGCTCTGCGAGCATAGGTAGAAACTCAGCCGCGACTTTCTCATCGACAAGCAGAGTATCTAAAGCATTACACGCAGAAGGACGCTGCACTTTAGCGTTCTCCACCACATCAAGTGATTTCACTAAATCGGCTGTTTGATCAATAAATATGTGGCTAATACCAAAACCACCAATGATCACTGGGATAGTGCTGTTTTCTTTACACATTTTATGCAGACCAGCGCCACCACGAGGGATAATCATATCAACGTAATCATCCAATTTAAGTAGTTGCGACACCAATTCGCGGTCTGGTTTTTCAATGTACTGCACAGACGCAGCAGGTAGACCGGCTTTATCCAACGCAACTTGAATTACCTTAACTAACTCCATGTTAGAGAAGAAGGTCTCTTTACCGCCGCGGAGGATACTGGCATTACCGGTTTTTAAACACAATGCAGCAATATCAATCGTCACATTCGGGCGAGCTTCATAGATAACCCCGACCACACCAAGTGGCACACGGCGACGAGAGAGCGACATGCCGTTTTCAAGCACTTTACTGTCAATCTCACTGCCGACAGGATCATTGAGGCTAATTACGTTACGCACATCATTAGCGATGCCCGTTAAGCGCTCTTCATTCAGCAGTAGTCGATCAAGCAGTGCGTCTGTCAAACCCGCTTGACGTCCCAATTCGATGTCTTTTTCATTCGCTGCAAGAATATCAGCGGCATTAGCTTCAAGCTCATCAGCAATAATCGCTAGAGCTTGGTTTTTCTGCGCAGTCGAGGCTGTCGCAAGTACGAAAGCAGCATCTTTTGCCGCTTTACCCATATTGGTTAAGTTCACGTCAATTCCTTATTTCCCGTTCTACTTAACGTAGAGGTAGCCAATCTAAGACAAAAAAGGAATCTCGCTTTACATTGCTTAGCATATGTAGAGATTTACCTTATTTGCCGACTACCTCGTATACAAGTAGCTGGGTATCATTCTAATTATTCTTGTATTACGACCATATCATCGCGATGCAGTACTTCAGCACCGTAGTCGTAACCTAAAATCGAGAGGATGTCTTTACTGTGTTTACCCAAAATCTTGGTCATATCAACGCTTGAATAAGCGGAAATACCACGGGCAATCAATTTGCCGTCTTGATTGGTAATACGCACCACATCGCCTCGAGAAAACTTGCCGCTGACATCAAGCACGCCTTTTGCCAGCAAGCTACTGCCTTTGGTGATGACAGCATTCACTGCACCTTGGTCGATCACGACATCACCTGACGCAGCAGGACCAGCTAAAATCCAACGCTTGCGGTTCTCTAATGCTTCTTCACATGGTAGGAAACGGGTTCCCTGAGGGTCTTGGCTAAGAGAATCGAAGATTACGTTTGGTGCGCTACCAGCAGCAATAATTACTTCAATACCCGCACGACGAGCAATATCTGCCGCTTGCAACTTGGTTGCCATGCCGCCAGTCCCTAAGTTAGTCCCACTACCACCTGCGATTTTACGCAATGTATCGTCGATGGTTTTGACTTCTTTGATTAACTCAGCATTTGGGTCTTTACGCGGATCGGCAGTAAACAGACCTTTTTGGTCAGTGAGTAGCAACAGCTTATCAGCACCACATAAAATACCAACGAGTGCAGACAAATTATCGTTGTCACCCACTTTAATTTCGTTGGTCGCAACGGCATCGTTTTCATTCACGACAGGGATAATATCGTGGTTTACCAGTGCATTGATGGTGTCACGGGCATTTAAAAAACGCTCACGATCATCAAGGTCAGCGCGCGTTAGCAACATCTGACCAATTTTCATCCCATAAATGGCAAACAGCGATTCCCAAGTCTGAATCAACTGACTCTGACCCACAGCAGCAAGCAATTGTTTGCTCGCCATTGAGTTGGGCAGTGCGGGGTAACCAAGGTGCTCACGACCTGCGGCAATTGCCCCAGACGATACGATAACCACTGAGTGGCCTAGTTTTTTGAGCTCAGCACACTGACGCACCAACTCCACCATATGAGCACGGTTTAGTTGTAGCGTACCGCCAGTAAGTACACTGGTACCAAGTTTTACAACCACTGTTTGAGGCTGCATCACTTTTCCGCATTGTTGATTCGTTGTCATGATAAATTGAATTAATTAAAAACAAGAGCTGATGTTTTATCAATCAAACCGGAATTAAACAAGCAGAAAAGGCGCCATTAAGCGCCTTTTTACTAGTCAATGAGGATTCTCAGAGCCAATTACACAAATTCGACCGATTCTTTATGCAGTTTGACCTCAATTTCGTATTCCTCTTTCAGCATCTCAATAAGCGATTGATGAAAGCTGTTCTGAATACGATTAACATCAGCCACGGCACTATCCGGTAATGACTCTTCCACCCATTCGCCAAGCTTGTTGTATTTGCCAATACGATAACGTGCAGCAAATTGATTCGCTTCTTGCTCAAGTTCCAACCACCATCCCCAGAACTCACGTTCTTCCGGAGACTTCTTGTCATTGACACAAACACCTAAGCAATCAAAAAGATAGAATCCTTCTTTACTCTGCGAATCTCGAAGATAAGGACCAAGTGCCCTTAAACTTGTTAACAAGCGAAAATGAGTCGGAATCTTTGTCACTTTTGACATATTGACTCTCCATAGTTTTAGTTTTGTTAGAGCCCATCATCATTGCGGGCTTAACATTACTTTTCACTAAATTAGTAGAGAAGTCATCTCATTAACTCATCTTCTAGCCATTTGATCGCTAAATCGAGCGCTTGCTCATATCCTTGTGTAATTGTTTTGGAACTGATTTTCTTCGCTCTACCATAATCACTAAAAAGTGCCACAAGTTGGTTATCACTATGTGGTGAAACCGGGTCGCCTTCCAGACTCAAAGCCAGTATTGGTACTCGTGTTTTTCGGCTTCCTAAAATGCCTTGCGCTTTAAGCGACCAAGCTCGCATTTGCGCTGATAAACTACCGATATCGACAACGTCTTTGCCTAATCGAGTCGCCAATAGATCCAAGTACATCTTAGACATTTGCTTGAGCTTATCCGGTGAAGAAAGGATATCGTGGATAGGCGCACCGAGCGCAACGCACGCTTTAATTTTAGTTTGCTCCATAAATGACAAACGAACTAAGGCATTACCACCGAAACGAAATCCAATCAAACCCACGCGATAGTGATCCACCCACGGTAATGAAGGCAGATGATCCAATATCGCCTTATGTAGGCACGATGTATCCTCAGTTAATGGCCAATGGTTAGAATGCCCAATCGAAGGCATATCAACTGTCAACATCGCGATCCCTTTTGGTGCTAAGTAATCTCGGAATAGTCGCCACATATCCGTTTGTAAAGAGTCAAGACCAGCACTCACCATCACTACAGGTTGCGGCTTATCAGTTGCAGTAAGATGCAGATGGGCAAGGATTTTCTTACCTTTATACGGGACCTCGATTTTTTTGGTAATGTAACTGCTCTTTTCTGTCGCCTCTTGGTAAGCCTTAGCCGCCAGAGTATGCGCTTGAACAGCCAAATTATCGTTCTTGAGATGTGGATATCCCGCAATGCTGAAGCACAATGACGCGTTGAACAACTCATCGGCAGCACGGTCGCCAGCTAAATCATTCGCACGCTTTTGATGCAGCATACCCAACTTAGTCCACTCATAGGCCCAGTTGCCACTGCGATACCCCATAACTGTATCCAACCATTGGTCATGAGTACGTGAATGAGGAGAGCCTGCGATACGCGCTAAGACTTCTTCCATTTCAATTGGATCGATCCCTTGCCAACTCCATTGCAAACGATGCAAGTTACGATACCAACTACTGTTGTTTTTCTCTCGCATCTCATCGAGTAGTACTCGATTGGTTGGCATGTATCGAGTGAGCTCTGAAGTCTCCTTAGCTTGTTTGTGTTTTACAAACAAGGTTTCTGAAAGATTCTTATTGTCTGTGTCTGACATTTCGCTACCTAGCTTTGACATCTATAACCCCTTAAACCTATTAGCTCAGCGCATAGAAGGCAATAGCGGCTTATCACTTTCCGATTAGTCATGGTAAAAAAAATGACCCTTGCGGGTCATTTTGCTAAATCTGCAAACTTTATTTTTGCTTACGATTAATTGGCTCTACAAACTGAACCGTAGTGTCCCATGGTTGCTCAATCCATGTGTCTTGAGCAATATCGACTACATAATCATCCAGTAGTGCTGCACCTGAAGGCTTGGCACATACCGCAATCAGTTTTGCTTTAGGATACATTTCACGCAGTTTACGGGCCGTATCACCACTATCTACTAGGTCTTCTACGATTAGGTAACCTTCACCGTCACCCTCTGGTGCTTTTAACACGCTCATGTCACGTTGGTGATCGTGATCGTAGCTAGAGATACAAATAGTATCGACGTAACGAATACCTAGCTCACGCGCAAGGATAGCACCAGGAACGAGACCACCACGGCTAACCGCCCAGATACCTTTCCACTGTTCTGCTGGCATTTGTTTTTCAGCAAGTTGACGGCAGTAGTTCTGCATGTTGTCCCAAGTAATAATGAATTTTTTACTCATTGTCATAACCTAATAAATTTAAAATCGGCGTCCCTTGAATACGCAAATAGAGCTCCCATGCAGAAACCAGCCAAGTGCGAACAATAAAAAGGGACAAGCGGCGCAAACGATTATTCTACCCAATCAGGCATACAATACCAATGGTGAATTAAAAGAAAAGCCATAGCAGTGTGACCTACTATGGCTTTTGCAATTTGCTTGAAGATTACTCTAAGTCATTCGCCGTTCTAGCGATGTATCATTATGCGAGCATGTACTTGATGATAAAAATCGCAGACAACACCCATACACTCATTGAGACATCACGACCTTTACCACTCAATAGCTTAATTGCAGCATACGAGATAAAGCCTAGCGCGATACCTTCTGCGATCGAGTAAGTCAAAGGCATCAGTAAACAGGTGACTACAACCGGTGCCGCTTCGGTTAGGTCACGCCAATCCACGCTCACCAAACCAGACATCATTAAAATCGCAACATAGAATAGTGCGCCAGCTGTCGCATACGCTGGAATCATGCCCGCAAGCGGAGCAAAGAATAGTGCCAGTAGGAATAGAACGCCGACAACAACAGCAGTGAGACCAGTACGGCCGCCCGCAGCCACACCAGCTGTCGATTCAACAAATGAAGTAGTACTTGATGTACCCAGCACCGCACCTACAGAAGTTGCCGTTGAGTCAGCCAGTAGCGCTTTGCTTAAGCGAGGCAGCTTACCATCTTCTTTAATTAGGTTCGCTTTTGTCGCGACACCAACGAGTGTGCCAGCAGTGTCAAACAGGTCCACAAATAGGAAAGCAAACACCACCGAAATCATGCCGACTTCAAAGACATCAGCGATATTCATTTGCATCAATGTTGGTGCAATACTTGGTGGTGTCGACATCAAACCGCCCCATTGCACATCACCGACCACAATACCGATTGCGGTAATAATAAGGATCGCGATCATCACTGCACCGCGAACGCCGCGATAAACGAGGCCGATAGTCAGGAAGAAACCAAGGGCAGCGAGTGCTGGTTTAAGGCTAGTAATGTCACCACGACTCACCAAGGTTGCAGGGTTATCAACAACGATACCCGCATTTTGCAGACCAATAAAAGCAAGGAAAAGACCGATACCCGCCGAAATGCCAGTACGTAGAGAAAGTGGTATCGAGTTAATAATCCATTCACGAACTTTGAAGATACTCAAAGCCATAAAAAGAATGCCCGAAATAAATACTGCGCCTAGAGCTACCTGCCAAGTGTGCCCCATACCGAGAACCACACCATAGGTAAAAAACGCATTCAACCCCATACCAGGAGCAAGGGCAATTGGGTAGTTAGCGACAAAGCCCATAATAAAACAGCCAATCGCAGCAGCAAGACAGGTCGCGACAAACACCGCCCCTTTATCCATTCCTGCATCCGCCAACATTGCTGGGTTAACAAAAATGATGTAGGCCATGGTTAGGAAGGTGGTTAAACCGGCGATAATTTCTGTTTTTACACTGGTACCGTTTTCACTGAGCTTAAACAGTTTCTCGAACATGGTCGAATCCTATAAAATTTGTAAGTAAACGTTTGCGTAATCGATTGGCTGAATTATAAAGTTATCAAATAACAAATTCCAGATAGAATTATCACTCTAATTATTTTTTTTGTTCTGCTAAGGGCAAACTTTGCAGTCCACCCCACCAAAACTCATCTAATTAACATTATATTTCAATAACTAAAGTTAAAAACAACAGACAGACTCGATTGGTGACAAATCGTTCCATGTTGCAAACTTTCAGTGTCACTATGGGACTTTGCGTTCAGCAAAACAGGCAGAATACGCGAATAAAAATGAAATCACGCAAAATGTGCAGATTTATCCGGATAAACATCAAAGCCGGAGGGAGAAATGGCGAGATAAAAAAACGCCACTCAAAGTGAGTGGCGGTTGAATCATGTCAGCTAAAACAACAAGCTGTAAAAAAATTCCAATAATAGGGGTGAACAAAACTGTTCGAAAACAAGCTAAACCTTAGTAGCCAAAGCTTGTTGGGTATACAAAGTTACTAGTATAAACAGAGCTGTTAATCCAGAACATTGCACTTGGTAAACCTTTCATGCTATCACCTTTTAAATCAATGCAAATTACTACAAACGTTGATTTCTCGGTTCCTTGAGGCGATAAATCGGACTCATCCTTTGAGCATTTTCTCTTCAACTCGTGAAGTTGGTTTAAATATACCCTAAAGAAAAAAAAATTACAACCTTAAACATGCCTAAAGTCACAAAAAATTCATTTATTGACCAATATCAATTAATTTCTGTAATTAAATTACAGTTTAGTTTCATTATTACTGAGCATTTTCCCACCAAGTGAAAACGATTGCTTATAACGAAAGCGATAACTTTGCTGTTTTATTAAACGCTAAATGATTAATGTTCTCACCCCTCTACTCTCTTTGTTATGACAATGATATGCTAGGTTCCTCTATTTGTTAGGTCACCCTTAGTGTTTCATGTTGCGATTAGTTCCGATTACTAACTGCTCGTTGACCTTAAGTAATATAAAGGAGTCATCCGTGTCTGAGTTCCATTCTGAAATCAGCAAGTTATCACCTGCTCCACTTTGGCAGTTCTTCGATAAAATTTGTTCTATTCCTCATCCATCAAAACATGAAGAAGCGCTAGCGCAGTACATTGTCGCTTGGGCTCAGGAGCAAGGTTTAGACGTTCGCCGTGATCCAACGGGCAACGTGTTTATCAAGAAACCAGCAACGCCAGGCATGGAAAGTAAGAAGGGTGTCGTACTTCAAGCACACATCGATATGGTGCCGCAAAAGAACGAAGATACTCAGCACGATTTTACTGCCGATGCGATCCAACCATACGTTGACGGAGAATGGGTTACAGCAAAAGGCACAACCTTGGGTGCAGACAATGGTATTGGTATGGCATCTTGCCTAGCAGTACTGGCATCTACCGATATTAAACATGGTCCAATTGAAGTACTGCTGACTATCGATGAAGAAGCAGGTATGACAGGTGCTTTCGGTCTTGAAGCTGGCTGGCTAGAGGGCGACATCTTGCTTAACACTGACTCAGAGCAAGAAGGCGAAGTCTACATGGGTTGTGCTGGCGGTGTTGACGGTGAACTGACACTTAACGTTGAGCGCGAAAATACGCCTGCAGATTACACCACTCGTCAGTTGGTATTAAAAGGTCTTAAAGGCGGCCACTCTGGTTGTGACATCCACACAGGCCGTGGCAATGCAAACAAACTGCTGGGACGCTTCCTAGCGGGTCATGCTCAAGAGCTTGGTTTACGATTAGTCGAGTTCCGCGGTGGTAGTCTACGCAATGCGATTCCACGCGAAGCCTTTGTTACTGTCGCTTTGCCACAAGAAAACGAAGCCAAGCTAACTGAACTATTTGACTACTACACTGATCTACTTCGCGCTGAGCTAGGTCGTGTTGAAACGGACATTGTCACTTTCAATCAAGCAACTGATGCCGCGACACAAGTCTTTTCACAAGCGACACAACAACGTTTTATCGCGACACTCAACGCCCTTCCAAACGGCGTCATCCGTATGAGTGATGATATTGAAGGCGTGGTTGAAACTTCGCTTAACGTGGGTGTGGTTACAACTGAAGGCGATAAGCTTACCATTCTTTGCCTAATTCGCTCTCTAATCGACTCAGGTCGTCATCAAGTTGAAAGTACGCTTTCTTCTGTGGCAGAACTGGCTGGCGCAAGTATTGAATTTAGTGGCGCTTACCCAGGCTGGAAGCCGGATGCTGATTCTGAGATCATGCAAGTGTTCCGTGATCTGTACGAAAACATCTATGGCCGTAAACCAAACATCATGGTGATCCACGCCGGTCTTGAGTGCGGTCTATTCAAAGAGCCGTACCCACAAATGGATATGTTGTCATTTGGTCCTACGATCAAGTTCCCTCATTCTCCTGATGAGAAAGTATTGATCAGCACCGTTGCTCTATTCTGGGAGCAGATGGTTGCACTACTTGAAAACATCCCTGAAAAAGCATAATTGCTTTTAGCATTAGTATAACTTATCCGAAAAGCCAGCTTGCATTAGCTGGCTTTTTTATAGTTAACCATAAAAATATTTTGTCGTAACGAATGCATATTTTCGTTAGTCACAAATAAGTCAGGTTGCTACAGTCCCCCTCCTTGAAGCGTCTTTGGGCAAACCATCTTGCCTTCTTCAAGCCATAACACCGTGTTGTTATGTTGGGAGCACTCCATCCTGGAGTGTCTTATTTCTCTCATGTACTAATCTGTAATAGGTAGTCGTTCTCAAGCGCACGTTTTGCGATATGAGTTATTGGCTTTGATGATAAATCAGGCTAATTATAACTAAGCTCTCGCGGTGTTCGCATGCCTATTGAGCAAAGAATGACCTTATATATATTAGTATCAACAAATAACTGAATGACTGCGATGAAGAAAGAAAAACTACTTGTAGGTTGGTGTGAAACACTGAGCCTACCAGGACTTGGTATTGATAAAATTAACGCGAAAGTTGATACCGGCGCTAGAACATCTTGCTTACACGCGTTTAAAGTAGAGAGCTTCTCAAAGGAAGAGACACAATGGGTGCGCTTTTGGTTACATCCAATCCAGCACAACACGGAAGTAGAGGTCGTATGTGAAGCGAAAGTTGTCGACGCACGCGTCGTTCGTGACTCTGGCGGCCATGAAGAAAAACGCTATGTAATCGAAACTGAAATGAGCCTAGGTGGTCACACTTGGCCAATCGAAATTACTCTAAATAACCGCGAAAATATGGCGTTTCGTATGCTGCTAGGCCGTACTGCAATGCACGGTCGTATTCAGGTAGACCCTGTGGAATCTTTTTTAGTCCCGTTTGAGGAAAACAAATAATGAAAATTGGTATTCTGTCTCGCAACGCGAATCTGTACTCAACTCGTCGTCTGATCGAAGCGTGTGAAGTTCGAGGCCATGAAGTTAAAGTGGTTGATGCTCTGCGCTGTTACATGAATATCAATTCTCAAAAACCAGAGATTCACTTTAAGGGTGAAGAGCTGTCTGGTTATGATGCGATTATTCCTCGCATCGGCGCGTCTGTAACTTTTTATGGTACAGCAGTGCTGCGTCAATTTGAGATGATGGGTGTTTATCCAGTCAATGAATCTGTGGCGATCACACGTTCACGCGATAAGCTGCGTTCAATGCAGTTGCTCTCTCGTAAAGGGATTGGCATGCCAATTACTGGTTTCGCGAGTAAACCTGATGATGTCAAAGACCTGCTTGAGATGGTCGGCGGTGCACCAGTAGTGATCAAACTGCTTGAAGGTACTCAGGGGATTGGCGTAGTGCTTGCGGAAACTCGCAAAGCTGCTGAAAGTGTGGTTGAAGCTTTCATGGGTTTGAAAGCGAACATCATGGTTCAAGAGTTTATTAAAGAAGCAGGTGGTGCAGATATTCGCTGCTTCGTAATCGGCGACAAAGTTATCGCTGCGATGAAACGTCAAGGTGCTGATGGCGAGTTCCGCTCGAACCTTCACCGTGGCGGTAGTGCGTCATTGGTAAAAATTTCACCAGAAGAACGCCGCACCGCAGTGGCAGCTGCGAAAATAATGGGTCTAAATGTGGCTGGGGTCGATCTACTTCGTTCTGACCGTGGTCCATTAGTCATGGAAGTAAACTCATCTCCGGGTCTTGAAGGTATTGAGGCCGCTACTGGTAAAGACATTGCTGGAATGATTGTCGAATTTATTGAGAAAAACGCGGCAAGCAAAAGGACTAAAACTCGTGGCAAAGGCTAAAAAGAATCGTGCTTTTGAATTTCTCGGCGAATCCGTTTCGCCGGGGGAACGAAAGGTAATCGAGTTAGAAGCGGCCAAGCTTTACACTCATTCACCTTTATCGATTCCAGTCGAAATCATCAATGGTAAATTGGCAGGTCCAATATTGATGGTGAATGCTGCAATCCATGGCGATGAACTGAATGGCGTAGAAATCGTACGCCAACTGATCAATACCATTGATGCTAGCAAACTAAGAGGCACGCTCATTGCTGTGCCTATCGTTAACGTATTTGGTTTTATTCATAAGTCTCGCTACTTGCCAGACCGTCGTGACTTAAACCGTTGCTTCCCTGGTAGTGAAAAAGGCTCGCTTGCTTCACGCATGGCACACACCTTCTTTTCTCAGGTCGCGACACAGTGTGATTACATTTTGGATTTGCATACGGGTGCGATTCACCGTACCAATCTGCCACAAATCCGTGCTGATTTAAGCAATCCAGAAACACTGCGCATCGCACAAGCATTCGGTACGCCTGTGACGATCGATGCCCCACTTCGTGATGGGTCACTACGTAGCGAAGCTGAGCGTCTAGGGATTCCTGTTCTAACTTACGAGGCGGGCGAAGCTTTACGCTTTGAACCAATTTGTATTAGTGCCGGTTTCATTGGCGTTCAGCGCGTAATGCAGGCGATCGGCATGCTTCGCACCAGTCGCAAGAAGATCCCAAATACCGTGATTGCAAAATCAACCAGTTGGTTACGTGCAGAAAGCGATGGCATTTTGCGTACTGTGGTAACACTCGGTGATCGCGTAGAAAAAGGGCAAGTTCTGGCTTACATCAGCGCACCTCTCGGCCATAGTGAAATCGAACTCACTGCGCGCAAAGGGGGGATTGTCATCGGTCAGCAAACTCTACCTTTGGTCAATGAAGGCGATGCTATTTTCCATCTGGCTTATTTTGAAGGCGATGACGAAGAAGCAGAACTTCTGGTGGAAGAGTTTATTGAAGAGATCATTGATGCCGACTTAGAGCCGCTCACAACAGGTCAAATCAATACCTCAAATTAAGCGCTAGCTTGAATGAGAAAATGCCCGCTAATGCGGGCATTTTTGTTTGTCTGTGGAATCAACCGAAAGAAGCCCAAATTACTGTCGCTACGAGAATTGGACAGACGAACTTCACGTAAACAGGCCATAGCTTACCAAACCAACCTTGAGTAAACTCAGGGTACCCCTGCTCTAACTCCTTCACTTTAGAATGTCGGTTCCATACCCAGCCACCAAACAAGCAGAACAGCAGTGCCGCCATTGGCTGTAGATATTGAGTCGCCACCATCGCGACAAAACCAAACATTTGTGCAAAGTTGAAAACAATCACCGCACTAAACAGGGCAATCAAACCACCTAATACCCAGCTTGTTGGCCCACGCTTGGTACCAAGGCGCTCACCGACTAATGAAACCGGACACTCGAGCATTGAGATCGACGAAGTGAGCGCGGCGATAGTCAGCAATAAGAAGAAGATTGCTGCAAATACCTGACCAAGTACCCCTAAGCTATCAAACATCAATGGTAATACAGTAAAGACTAAGGTGTCAGAACTTAGCAGTGACCCATCCTCTGCATAAATTTGTACGCCTTTTTGCATCGCAACAAACATCGCGGGCATAACAACCAAGCCAGCAATAAACGCAACCGCAGTATCAACCAAGGTGACATTCATTGCCATTTTCGGCAGGTTCTCTTTCTTACTGAGGTATGAGCCATAAATCAGCATCGAACAACCACCGATAGTCAGTGAGAAAAAGCCTTGTCCCATCGCCGCTAAGATCAGTTTGCGGTCGAGTACCTTTTCAAAGTCTGGCACTAGGTAATGTTTTAGCCCTTCCATTGCACCAGCCTGTGTCATGATATAGACAAACAGAAGTCCAAATAGCACAAACAGCGCTGGCATCAGACGTGTTGACCACTTCTCAATACCTTGCTTAACACCGCCTTGTACAATCAGAATGGTGAGAACATAAAAAATAAGCGTACCAAACAGGTTGCGTTCTACACTGAATCCTTTAAACCATGCAGTGGCAGTATCAAAGCCGAAAATATCGGTCACAGCACCAAGCAAGAAACAAATTAACCATCCACCGACAATACTGTAGAAAGCCAGTACCGCACATGGAACACTCAAACCGATCCAGCCAACAAGGCCGCCAAGATTTTTTCCAGCAGGGTGATTCGTCAATGAACGCATACTGTCGACAGGGTTAGCTTGACCATAACGACCGATCGCCATTTCAACCACCAACATGGGAAAGGCCACGATGAGAATCATGATTAAGTAAACTAAAAGAAAAGCACCACCACCATTGCTGGCAGCTTGGGTAGGAAATCCCCAAATGTTGCCCAAACCGACAGCTGCACCAGCGGCAGCTAATACAAAGCCGATTCGAGAGCCGAAATGTTCACGGCTAGAAGAAGTTGCTTGTGTCATACCACTCACACAATATATCAATAAACTAGTTGACTAGTACACTATAGTAATTCGCAGTTCCGATCAATAAGCAACAGTGATTTATTCGGATAAATCAGCCTTTAAATGAACAATCTGTCTTTAATGAAAGCGATAAATATAAGGTCGATAAACGATTAAGGCGCTGATTAGCGCCTTATTTCTGAAAAAGTTCACTAGATAGTGAACACTTGATAATCTTTTAGCTGAGGGATTTTTTTCAGTACATCCTGTTCTTGTTCTGCCATTTCATCCAGCGATTCACAGAACTGCTCTGATTGTTGCTCTGCTTGCTGGGCGTGTTCAGCCATTCGCTGTTCAATTCGCGCTTTAAGCTCATACATACTTTCAGACAACTCGGTAAGATTGAGTCCACCGTCTTCCTGCATCTTTTCGGATAACACGCTCATGGCATTACCCATAAATTCAGTAGTAAATATCTCTTTGGCTTTCGCAAAATCTTCTGCCCATGACTCTGTCATTTCACTGAAACTATGAGCGGGGAGAACCAAGTCGCCATCTTTGTAGTAGCGAGCTTCAACGTCAGCGTAGAACTCTTTTACCGCCTGTTTAACATCATCAAACGCATCAGGCGCATCTAAGCTCTGCGCCACATCGTCAATTAGGTCATTCGCCAACGCAACGCTTTCATCCGCCATTTTCTTTGCTTGTGGAATATAAGCATTCATCTGTTCACGATACGTTTGTAGTGCCTGCTGTTGCTCTTCGCTCAAAGCAATCTTCTTTCCGTGAATATAGAGATTGTTGTCGCCATCAAGCTTGGCACTACCACCATCAGCTTGGGTAATTTCGACTTGCTCACCGTCTAATGAAATTTGGTTTTTGAGGTCAACACGACACTGAGCGGCATAACTACCGGCACTGACTAGTATTAAAGATAACGCGACTACTTGCTTCATGACCTTCTCTCAATCACTGGTTGTATCTACCATTACTATACCATTGGTGGCAAAAATGGATGTTATAAAACTGTCACGATATCATAATGAATTGATTTATCAGCAATTCTCAACTCAACCTCATCGCCTTCGTACTTACCTTTCAATAACTTACCTAACGGTGATTGAGTGGTGAGGAGATAAATACGCTTTTCAAGGCAAGCCACTTCTAAACCACCCGCGCACGGCGAGATAAAAAAGTGTTTCGCTTTTCCGTCATCGTCTTCGAGTTCGACGTAAGCGCCTACCGCGATGGCTTGTTGCTCGAAACTACGCACTTTAAAATGACGCATTAAACTAAGCTCACTCTCGCTCTCTTGCACTCGCAATGCTTGACCATGAGCAAGGTAAGAAGCTTCTAACGCTAAGGTATCGTACTTATGTTCTGGGATGGTCTCTTCATCAGTTGCGGCGTCGATTGCTCGTTGAGTCGATGAGCGCGCAATCGAGAGTTTCTCCTCCAATGCGAGAAGTATCGCATCGACAATTTGCTGTTTTTCCATGGGCAGTGAGTATGACTGAACAAAGCGCAGAGAATAGCACGGAACATTAAAAGAAGCTTAACTGTGCGCTCTGTAGTTCTGGCTTAAGCATCACATTAAGTCCCAATAGGCGAATTTCACGACCATTTTGACGTTTAAGGACGTCTCGCAATAACTGGCGAAAATCATCCAACTCCAACTGAGGATAAATATGTTCAATGGTGGTTAACTGAAAATCAGCAAACTTCACTTTTATTCCTTGCTTGATGATCGCTTTATCAGGGCTCGCTTTCGCTAAGCGTACTTCGAGCTCTGGAAACAACTTTTCTTCAATCACTTGCCAGCACTCTTCATAACTGCTGATATTTTGACTAAAGGTACGCTCTACCCCGACAGATTTTCGCTCTCTTTCGACCACAACGTCCCGTTCATCAATACCATGGCTACGTTTCCACAATGACTCACCTTGGCGGCCAAACTTGCGCAAAAGCTCACGGTAGTCCGCGTGTTTTATATCCTCACACAAGTAGAAGCCAGCTTGATGGAGCTTTTCTAAGCTAACTTTTCCAACCCCTGGGATCTTTTCCAGTGGCAGTTTGTCCACCACCTGTTGTACTTGATCTGGAGGGATCACAAACTGACCATTGGGCTTGTTAATATCCGAGGCCACTTTGGCAAGAAACTTAATTGGAGCGACACCTGCGGACGCCGTCAGATTCAATTCGTTAAAAATATCACGGCGGATCGCTTCAGCAATCAGTGTTGCAGAACCACGACAAGCAACGGCATGTGTTACATCAAGATAGGCTTCATCGAGAGAAAGAGGTTCAATTATGGAGGTATAACGTTCAAAGATTGCCCTTATCTGGCGAGATACCTGTTTGTAGACATCCATTCGCCCTCTTACTACCTGTAAGTTTGGACACAACTGAATCGCACGGGCGGTAGGCATAGCACTACGCACACCAAATTTGCGAGCTTCGTAGTTACACGTACTGATCACGCCACGCTGCTTCTCACTTCCCCCGACGGCAAGCGGTCTACCACGATATTCCGGGAAATCACGCATTTCAACCGCAGCAAAAAAACAATCCATATCCACATGGATGATCTTTTTTATCTGCTCTGACATTACGCCACCAAAAAATACTGTCTAAAAAAACAGTATAGTTAATTAGTCATCTTTTTTAAACTGTTTCACGCTACCTGTGTACCAGTTTTTCAGGTTACTGATAGCTCACACAGTTGTAACTCTTTATGATAACTCGCATAACGAGAGAATGAATGGAAGCAACGTGAATAGAAAGATTTTGCTGGTCGAAGATAGCCTCACTCTTCGTAACTATCTGGAGCAATTACTGACGCAATCTGGTTATGAAGTACTCAGCGCGAAAAGCATCAATGAAGCCAATGAGATTTTACTCCAGCATCAGGCGTTTCTCTGTTGCATCATCGATTACTGCTTACCGGACGCTAGCGATGGAGAAGCGATTGAGTTAGCACTCGCTTACCAACACAAGGTCATTGTTATCACCGCCCGATTTAACCCTCAGTTACGTGAAAAGATGCAAGCTAAAGGGGTTGTCGATTACTTGCTTAAAGACAGCACAGCCTCGGTCGCCTATGTACTTCCTCTAGTACAAAGACTTGAAAAAAATCAGCAGCACAAATGTTTGGTGGTTGACGATTCGCAAACCGTGCGCAACCACGTAGTACAACTGCTTGAACATCAATACATCACCACGCTTGAGGCGGAAAATGGTGAGCAAGCACTAACACTTTTACAAAATGACCCGGATATCAGCTTTGTGATCACCGATCATGATATGCCCCAAAAAGATGGGGTCACTATGATTCGCGAAGTTCGCCAAACATGGGACAAGAACCGACTCGCTATTTTAGGCTTATCCGCATCTGAAGACCCAACGCTGACTGCTCAGTTCTTAAAAGCGGGCGCGAATGACTTCCTCAATAAACCTTTCCACCCTGAAGAATTTTACTGTCGAGTACATCAAATCCTCGATATGAAAGAAGCAAGTAATGAGCTATTTCGTATGGCCAATCAGGATGCACTAACTGGGCTATGGAATCGTCGTTATCTATTTAATCAAACATGTGATGGCTGCCAGCAGCGCAATATCGCCATGCTTGATATCGATCACTTTAAGCAAGTCAATGATACCTATGGGCATGATGGCGGAGACAGTGCGTTGGTAACTATCGCCAAAATACTGCAACTCTATTTCCCAAATGATCTGGTTGCTCGTTTTGGTGGTGAAGAATTTTGCATTCAAGCATGCGGAGAATTTGATCATTTTACCGATCAGTTAGAGAAGCTGCGCAAGCGGGTCGAAAAGACCACCATTTACCATCAAGAGCGAGAAATCAAGGTGACCATCAGCATTGGGGTAGCTGTGGCAATGCCAAGCCTTGATGAACAAATCAAACAAGCTGATGATAGACTCTATTTAGCCAAAGAGAGTGGACGAAACCGGGTTATCTCTTGCTAATCAGGCGAAAAAAAACCGGCAGATTTGCCGGTTTTTATCGAAACACTGTGCCATTACGCGATGCGATCTTTTTCCCAAGCCGCTAACTTCTCAGCGCGTGCTGCTGCGCGAGCTTCACGCTTTTTACGCGCATCACAAGGCTCTGGGCAGTTACATACTTTTTCAATGCCTACCGCACCTAAGCCACCACAACTACCTTTCACTACCTTCTTTTGGAAGATATAACCGACAGCCATAGCAGCAATTACCGCCATGAAAACACCAAAAGTGATCAGAAATGTACTCATATTGATACGCTCACTTAGCTAATTATTTGTTGATATATGGCTTATAGGCCTCTGAGGCCAACTCTTTAAAGCCATCTTTTGTTTTCACAATCATGAAAACAGGAATATTGTTGTCATTGGCGATCTGCATACCTCGCTCTTCGCCCAACACCATCAAGCCGGTTGCCAACCCATCAGCAGTCATCGAAGACTTATCTAGTACCGTTACCGAAACCACTTTATGGTTAATTGGCTTACCGGTTTTTGGATCGATGATGTGCGAGTAACGTACACCGTTGCTTTCAAAGTAGTTTCGGTAGTCGCCACTGGTGGCTACCGCCATATCACCAGGCTCGATGATTTCCTGAATGCCTCGCGAATCTACCGTTGGTTTTTCGATTGCAATACGCCAAGGAACCCCCTCACGGTTTAAGCCTTTAAGGCGCATTTCACCGCCCACTTCGACCATGTAGTTTTGAATACCCGTCGCCTGCAGATAGTTCGCCACAACATCCACGCCCCAACCTTTCGCAATCGTAGAAAGGTCAACGTACAAGTTAGGGATATCTTTACTTAGCTTATTACCATCGACAGTCAGGTGCTCAATACCAATATTAGCACGACGCGCAGCTAACTCTTCATCGGTCGGAACAACATCTGGGCGCGCTTCTGGACCAAAGCCCCAAAGATTGACTAGAGGGCCAACAGTAACGTCCAATGCCCCTAGAGTAAGACCGTTCAAGCGCATCGCTTCTTTCACGACCGTCGCGGTTTGAGGCGATACTTCAAATGGCTCATTCGTTTGATGTTGGTTGAAACGACTGAGTTCTGAGTCTTTTCGGTAAGTAGACATCTGATCGTTAACTTGCTCTAGCAATCGGTCGATTTCAGTCTGTAATTCTTGAGGGCTAGGAATACCCTCTTGCTCAATATATTTAATGTTGTAAGTGGTACCCATAGTTGGACCACTTAAATGAACCTGTTCAACTGGCTTTTCACAGCCCGCTAAAATCAGTAGAGAAGCAAATGCAACAAGCCACTTTTTCACTTGTTTACTCCTATCTCAATAAAGAAAACATAAGAAAACGGTTACTGAATAGCGACGCATAAACATACCAGTTGCTATTCATCAGCTCTCTTATATTCACTAAAGCCATAAAATTATGGCTGACAAAAACGTCAGCCATCTTATACATCTTTGGTGAATCACCTATTTCAAATAATTTGTCGTTGTGGCTAAGCAGTAGTGTCGACTTATTGCTATGAGCATAGATAACTATGTGATTAGCGTAAGTTGACACTACTAACAACGCCACGGCGTCAAATTAGAAGAAATTAGCCACCGAAGTCATCTAGAAGGATATTCTCATCCTCTACACCAAGATCTTTCAGCATGCCGATAACTGCTGCGTTCATCATTGGTGGACCACACATGTAGTATTCACAATCTTCTGGTGCTTCGTGATCACGTAGGTAGTTCTCGTAAAGCACGTTGTGGATGAAGCCTGTGTAACCATCCCAGTTATCTTCTGGTAGTGGATCAGACAGTGCACAGTGCCACACGAAGTTATCGTTTTCTGCAGCTAGGCCGTCGAAATCTTCTACATAGAACATTTCACGCTTAGAACGCGCACCGTACCAGAAAGACATCTTACGCTTAGAGTGCAGACGTTTTAGCTGGTCGAAGATGTGTGAACGCATTGGTGCCATACCTGCACCACCACCTACAAACACCATTTCTGCATCGGTATCTTTCGCGAAGAACTCACCAAATGGACCAGAAATAGTACACTTGTCGCCTTCTTTTAGAGACCAGATAAACGATGACATGATGCCAGGTGCTACGTCTGGGTTGTTCGGCGGCGGAGTTGCGATACGAACGTTCAGCATAATAATGCCGTGTTCTTCTGGGTAGTTCGCCATTGAGTAAGCACGAATTGTTTCTTCGTTCACCTTAGACTCGTAACGGAATAGGTTGAACTTCTCCCAGTCCTCACGGTATTCCTGAGGAATATCATAATCTGCGTATTTCACGTGGTGAGCCGGTGCTTCAATCTGGATGTAACCACCAGCACGGAAAGGTACTGATTCGCCATCTGGAATTTGTAGCTTAAGCTCTTTGATGAATGTTGCTTTGTTATCGTTAGAGATAACCGTACATTCCCACTTCTTCACGCCGAAGATTTCTTCAGGAAGCTCGATATCCATGTCCGTTTTCATTGCAACTTGACATGCTAGACGCTCACCTTCACGCGCTTCACCTTTAGTAATATGGTCAAGCTCGGTCGGTAGGATGTCGCCACCACCTGATTTAACTTTTACGCGACACTGACCACATGAGCCACCGCCACCACAAGCAGAAGATACGAATACACCTGCACCCGCAAGAGCAGTCAGTAGCTTGCCGCCTGGTTGTGTAACGATCGCCAGATTAGGGTCATCGTTCACAGAAATTGTAATGTCACCTGTTGGTACTAGCTTAGATTTAGCGAAAAGAATCACTAAAACTAGCGCCAGTATAATCAGGGTAAACATTACTACACCAAAAATAATAGTAGACATTAACTATTCCTTATTTGCTGCGGTTTACCCGACTTACAGTTGAACACCAGAGAAAGACATAAAGCCCAACGCCATTAGACCTACAGTAATAAACGTGATGCCTAGACCACGTAGACCTGGAGGTACGTCAGAGTACTTCATTTTCTCACGGATACCTGCAAGAGCTACGATAGCGAGCATCCAACCCACACCTGAACCGAAACCGTAAACAACAGATTCAGCAAAGTTGTAGTCACGTTGTACCATGAAAGATACACCACCGAAGATGGCACAGTTTACTGTGATCAGCGGTAGGAAGATGCCTAGCGCGTTGTACAGAGGTGGGAAGAAACGGTCTAGAACCATCTCTAGGATCTGTACAAGTGCAGCGATTACACCGATAAAGGTGATGAAGTTTAGGAAGCTAAGGTCTACGCCCTCAACTAACGCATTCTCTTTCAGTACAAGGTTGTACACTAGGTTGTTAACTGGTACTGCGATAGTCAGAACTACCACAACCGCCACACCTAGGCCGAAAGAGGTCTTAACTTTCTTAGATACGGCAAGGAAAGTACACATACCCAAGAAGAAAGACAGTGCCATGTTTTCGATGAAAATCGATTTAACTAACAGACTGATGTAATGTTCCATGACGCCCTTACTCCTTCGCTTCTACTTGTTCTGGTCTCAGAATACGGATAACCCAGATCATAAAGCCGATTAGGAAGAATGCAGATGGTGCTAGAAGCATCAAGCCGTTTGGCTGATACCAACCACCATTGCTCACTAGCGGCAGAACTTCCAAACCGAACAGTTTGCCTGAGCCAAACAGTTCACGGAAGAAACCTACAGTGATTAGAACGAAACCGTAACCAAGACCATTACCGATACCATCGATAAATGATGGGAATGGAGCAGACTTCATCGCGAACGCTTCAGCACGGCCCATTACGATACAGTTAGTAATGATTAGACCTACGAATACCGATAGCTGTTTAGAGATATCGTATAGGTAAGCTTTCAATACTTGGTCTACCACGATTACTAACGATGCGATGATCGCCATTTGCACGATGATACGCACACTGTTAGGAATGTGGTTACGGATTAGCGAAACGAACAAGTTTGAGAAAGCAGTAACGAAGGTTACCGCTAACGTCATAACAAATGCCGTTTCTAGTTTGGTTGTTACTGCAAGAGCAGAACATACACCAAGAACTTGCAGCGCGATTGGGTTGTTATCCAACACCGGCGCCATAATGCTCTTTTTGATATTTTGTGCGCTAGACATTAGTTCAGACCTCCGTCACGAACTTTTGCTAGGAACGGACCAAAGCCCATATCGCCTAACCAGAAGTCGAATGTACCCTGAACACCGTTACCGGTTAGTGTCGCGCCTGAAAGGCCATCAACACCGTGCTCAGAACCTGCTGGTGCACCACCTTTAACAATTTTGATTGCTGGTTGGTGATTGTCGTCAAAGAGTTTTTTGCCAACGAACTGTGCGCGCCAAGTTGGGTTTTCAACTTCACCACCAAGCCCAGGAGTTTCACCTTGCTCGTAGTAAGTGATACCCGCAATCGTGTTACCGTCAGTTTCAACTGCCACAAAAGCGTACATCATTGACCATAGACCTGTACCGTGTACTGGGATGATCACTTTAGACACTTTGTCACCTTGTTTAACTAGGTAAACGATGCCAACGTCCGCACGACGAAGGATCTTTGCTTTGTCTTGGTCAGCCGTCAATTTAATTGAGTGTGCAGGCTCTTTCGCCGCTTTACGCTGGTCGTAGTTTGCTGCAGTTAGACCATCTTCAGTCTTCTCAATGAAATCGCCAGTTTTGAAGTCTACTAAACGAGGCTCGATGTACTCTGCAAATAGCTCAGGTACTTTCTTACCATTTGCTTCAACACCTGCAACTTCAACGATTTTAGATTGCTTATCTAGAACCGCGTTTGCTTTTTGCTGGCCACGTAGAGCTACCGCCGCTGTTGATACGATGATTGAGCAAACTAGGCTCAATGCGATAACAACAAACAGCGTCTTTTTAATGCTATCGTTATTACTTGCCATAGCGTGCTAGTCTCCGCTTGATGTTCTTCTCGATGACTACATGGTCGAACAAAGGTGCAAATAGGTTCGCGAACAGAATCGCCAGCATCATACCTTCTGGGTATGCTGGGTTAACCACACGAATAAGTACACACATTGCGCCAATCAAAACACCGTACCACCACTTACCTGAGTTCGTGAATGATGCCGATACTGGGTCGGTTGCCATAAAGAACATACCGAATGCGAAACCACCCAGAACTAGGTGCCAGTGCCAAGGCATGCTAAACATTGCGTTTGAATCAGAACCGATCACATTAAACAGCGTTGCTGTTGCAATCATACCGATCATCACACCCGCAATAATGCGCCAAGATGCAATTCGCATGTATACGATCATCGCTGCACCAATCATTAGAGCAAGCGTTGATACTTCACCAATTGAACCTGGGATATTACCAATAAAGGCATCCATCCAAGTGATTGGAGCACCAGTAATGTTGTTGATTAGTGCACCGTTACCACCTTGAGCCCATTGGCTTAGTGCTGTCGCACCAGAGAAGCCATCCGCAGCAGTCCATACTAGGTCACCTGAAATCTGTGCAGGGTAAGCAAAGAATAGGAAAGCACGACCAGCAAGCGCTGGGTTAAGGAAGTTACGACCTGTACCACCAAAGATCTCTTTCGCAACCACAACACCAAAGGTAATACCCAGTGCCGCTTGCCATAGAGGAAGTGTCGGCGGAACAATCAGCGCGAATAGGATCGAAGTAACAAAGAAACCTTCGTTAACTTCATGCTTACGCACCATACAGAACAGCACTTCCCAGAAACCACCCACAAGGAAAACAGTGGCGTAAATTGGTAGGAAGTAAGTGGCACCCAACAGCATTTTACTGCCAACGCCCGCATCAGCGATCGTGCCGCCAAGCATTTCCGTTAGCCAGTAGTGCCAGTTGCCAGCCACAACCGCCGCTAGTTGATCAGCAGCGTACATGTGGTTAAGTGCCGCAATAGCTTGGCCACCCGCGTTGTACATGCCCCAGAACATTGCTGGGAATACCGCGAACCAAACCATGATCATGATACGTTTTAAGTCAACGCTATCACGAACGTGCGAGCTTTTTTGTGTCACTAGACCAGGAGTGTAGAAAACTGTTGCAACAGCTTCGTACAGGGCAAACCATTTTTCATGCTTACCGCCTGGCTCAAAGTGGTGCTCGATGTCTTCAAGAAACTTTTTAAGAGCCATGAAAATTACCCTTCCTTCTCAATGGTGTCTAGGCACTCACGAAGTAACATGCCGTACTCGTATTTACCTGGACAAACATAGGTACACAAAGCTAGATCTTCTTCATCCAGTTCAAGTGCACCAAGCGCTTGCGCGCTATCTGTGTCACCGGCACAAAGATCACGAAGTAGCAATGTAGGCTCCATATCGAGTGGCATTACGCGCTCGTAGCTGCCAATTGGAACCATTGCACGGTCACTACCATTGGTCGACGTTGTCATATTGAACAACTGACCTTTGAATAGGTGACCAAGGAAAGAGCGAGTCACTGAGAACTTGTTCTTACCAGGCATAGCCCAGCCAAACAGTTCTTTCTCACGGCCTTCACGTAATACAGAAACTTGTTGATGGTAACGACCTAGGTAAGCGTGTGGCCCTATAGCGTGAGTACCTGTTAGTACTGAACCAGAGATCACTCGCACTTCACCCGGCATTAGCTCGTTATCAGTCAACTCGTCCAAGCTAGCACCAACAATAGTGCGAACTAGGCGCGGTTTGTTAACCACAGGACCCGCTAGAGAGATCACACGATCGACACATAGCTCACCTGTTAAGAACAACTTACCGAACGCGATTACGTCTTGATAGTTGATACTCCACGCCACATTACTTGCATTTACTGGGTATAGGAAATGCATGTGGGTGCCTGCAAGGCCTGCAGGGTGAGGACCGTCAAAAACGTGTTCTTCTACATTAGATTGAGAAGAGCGAGGTAGGCTTGAGCCAGATTTACATACGTAAACCTTGCCTTCCGTTAGGGCTGAAAGGACGTCAAGACCAGCAATAAACGCTTCTTCTTGTTCGTTGATGATCAACTCAGGCTGAGCTGCAAGAGGATTGGTATCCATTGCAGTCACAAAAATAGCCTTGGTAGAAGACGCGATGGCTGGAACCTTGCTGAACGGACGAGTACGTAAAGCTGTCCAAAGACCAGATTCAATCAGCTGAGTTTTGATCGTTTCACGATCTAGGCTCGCTAGTTGAGTCGCTTCGAACTTATCAAAAGTTACCTGTTCGTCACCTGCAGCTTCAATCACTACGGACTGAAGTACACGCTTCGCACCACGGTTAACTTCGATAACTTTACCGCAAATTGGCGAAGTAAATTTCACACCAGGATTCTTTTTATCTTCAAAAAGAACTTGAGCTTTCTTTACTTCGTCGCCTACGCGGACATGCATAGTAGGACGCATGCCGACGTACTCTTCGCCAAGCAAGGCGACTTTCGTGATGGTTTTACCATCATTAATCACCTGGGTAGGAGTTCCTGCGATAGGAAGGTCCAAACCCTTTTTTATTGTAATCATACGCACTTGCACTACTTTATCGGGAAAAAGATTCTTTAATTGCGTAACATTTAGACACGACATCAGTGTCCGGTTCTGACGTTCTAGAGACATCAGAATCGCAACATCCTATTAATATACTCGCTACATATAATAAGCGAGTTTCATCAGGGGCGATAGTCTATCATCAATTGGGAATATGATGCCATGACCAATGGCGGGTATACTGCGATTAATTGTTAGGAATTGAGTTTAAAAGGTTAAAGAATAGTCATAAGTTTGAGCTGTCGCACATCCTAAAAAAAGAGCACACCACTTACTCCCTATTGATAATTAACATATAGAAACAAAATTTGTTAATTTGTCGCAATTAAAAATTTGTTTCTATATTGTTAATGCGCTAACCACCTTCTTAGCTGGTTTAGCGCTTAAATCGCACCGAGCTACTTACTGCCTCCCAAGCACATTGGGCTGTGTGGTGCTTGTTGCTTTTCACTCCATTCATCTGGCGTGTAAGTATGAATCGCGAGCGCGTGAATGTGATTGGCTAATTCTTCAGCAAGAGTTTGATTAACCAAACGATGTCTTGCAATCAAGCGCAGTCCTGCAAACTGTTCACTCACGACGATAACTTTAAAATGACTTTCCGAACCTGGGGCAACATTATGCATGAAGCTCTCATTGATAACATCAAGATGAACAGGCGTAAGTTGTTGGTTTAATTTGAACTTAATCGTATCTTCGAGCATATAACTTCACCGCTTCCTATTAACAGCATGACTTATTATTTTTTGTTCATCATAGTCTTCTCGTAGGGAAATCTAAAGGTTTTAGTTTTCACATCGCGCCGCATCTGCGACAATTTCAACTCTTATCAAAACACCATACATTCCATTTATGAAATCTGAGCTTACTCTGTTCGGTCGCAACTTGACCCTTCACCGTTACCCGCTGCGAAACAATGAAACCCTACAAGCGTGGGATGCCGGTGACGAGTATCTGATTAACCATATCGAAGAGATGGCTCTACCCAAGCAGCAAAATATTTTGCTATTAAATGATAGTTTTGGTGCGCTCGCCTGTTGGTTTTCAAATCAACATAAGGTGTCAGTAATCAGTGACTCACACATTGCTCACCAGGCAATCAAACAGAATTTAGCGCAAAACGGTGGCTCGTCGGTTGAGTTACTCACCAGTCATGCTCCTTTGCCAGAAAAGATTGATTTGGTATTGATGCAAATCCCGCGCAACAATCGCTTTTTGACATGGCAATTGAGCCAACTTCGCCAAGCATTATCACCGGATATTCCAGTTATCGCAGTAAACAAAGCGAAGGAGATCCACAGCTCTACCTTAAAATTATTCGAGAAGCATCTCGGTACTACCACCACTTCACTCGCATGGAAGAAGCATCGTTTAGTGTTTAGTTTTGCCAACAGTCCTCAGCCAACTGAGGTTCAACCATTTACAACTTGGCAGGTCGATGAACACCAGATCACGCTAAAAAACTTACCGAATGTGTATTCTGGTGAAAGCTTAGATCAAGGTGCGCGCTTTATGCTTGAGCATTTACCGAAGGACAGCCAACATCGCAACGCGATTGATCTTGGTTGTGGCAACGGTGTTTTATCGGTAAAGCTTGCCCAACAAAATCCAAACCTAGCGATTACCTGTGTTGATGAAAGTTATATGGCGGTGGCCTCCGCGCAACAAAATTTAGCCGATAACATTGGCACAGGTCGAGATTTACGCTTTGTTGACAATAACTGCCTAGATGGTTTTGCCGCAGGCGAGTATGATTTGGTGGTTTGTAATCCTCCTTTCCACCAGCAGCAAGCCGTGACAGACCATATCGCTTGGCAAATGTTCTGTGATGCAAAGCATGTTCTGTGCAACGGTGGGCAATTATTAGTTATCGGCAATCGCCACCTCGGATACGATGTGAAGTTAAAGCGCCTGTTTGGTAAGTCGAATGTCAACTTAGTTGCTGCAAATAAAAAATTTGTGATTTTACAAGCGACTAAGTAGTCATCTATTATCCACTAAAACTTGAGCCTTTCAGCAAATTAGAAAAGGAAATGACAATGAGAAAACTGGTTCTAGCCGCGTCAATAGCATTACTGACTGCTTGTTCAGCGCCTCAGCAAGAGCAAATTAACTTTACGCCACGCGCTGAGTTAAGCAACAGCAACATCGTTAATGGCAGCAGTTTCACGCTAACCAGTAAAGACGTACGTTCTGCACAATATGTAGCACTGGTTGATAGCGGTCGCTCGAACATTGAGCCAATCCACTCAAAACAGAACGTTCGTATCACGCTTGAAAATGCTCTACTAGAGCAGTTCCAATCGCAAGGCTTCCGCAGTTCAGTCAATAGCGAGAATGCGATTGTGGTTGAAGTGCAAGAGCTTCTTGTGTCGGTCAAACACTCTGTAATGGAGAATGAGATGGATGCAAGATTAGTACTCGAAATCACAGCAGAAACACCACAAGGTAAGCTAGTAAAAACTTACACCGGTACCGCAGAGCGCACTGGCGCGTTGAGTGCTTCTAACGATGAAATTCAGTTGGTACTGAATGACGTATCGAACCTTGTGTTGCGTGAAGTTGCGAACGACCGTGAACTGCAAAGCTACATGCAGGAGCGTTTCTAATGTTGAAATACGCTATTGCGTGTGCGGCATTAGTCTCCAATCTGGTATTCGCTGGTCCTAAAGTCGAGATGGAAACCAACTTGGGTTCATTTGTTATTGAGTTAAATCAAGAGCAAGCCCCTGTTTCCGTGGCCAACTTTCTTAAGTATGTCGAAGACGGCAGTTACGTAGGCACACAGTTTCATCGCGTGATCCCTGGGTTTATGGCTCAGGGAGGTGGCTTTGACCAAAATATGAATCGTGCAGCGACCTATGCGCCAATTCAGAATGAAGCATCAAATGGTCTGAAGAATAACGCAGGCACGATTGCTATGGCTCGCACCAATGATCCTAACTCAGCCACACGTCAGTTCTTCATCAACTTGGTGGACAATGACTTTCTAAACTACAACTCTCGCCCACCGGGTTATGCGGTATTTGGACAAGTTGTTGAAGGTTTTGATGTTGTTCAGCAAATGGCTCAGCAACCAACTCATACCGTTGGCCGCTATCGTGATGTCCCTGTTGAAAACATTGTGATCGAAAGTGTCACCATTCTTAAGTAATGTTAGAGGCTCTTACTGATAAGAGCCTCTCCTCATTTACCCTTCTTCGCAATATTAACAAGGAATCGTTATGGCTAACGCTTCTCTGTCATGGGTAGAAACTGTTCGTAGTTACCTTGATAAACGCTTACTGTGGGTCTTTATGCTCGGCTGTTCGAGCGGCTTCCCTTGGGTCTTAATTGGCTCAAATATGTCAGGTTGGCTTAAAGACGCAGGGTTAACTCGTGCCGCTATCGGTTACTTTGGCAGCGTATTTGCCGTTTATGCGATTAACTTTCTCTGGGCTCCCCTTGTTGACCGAGTCAAGCTGCCATTACTGAATCGTCTTTTAGGTCAGCGTCGCAGCTGGATATTCCTTTGCCAGTCAGTTGTTTTGGTCTGCACCCTATTTATCGCCGGTGTCGATCCAGCACAGAACTTAATGCTGACGTCAATGTTGGCACTCTGTATTGCCTTAGCATCAGCGACTCAAGACATCGCAATCGATGCATACCGTATTGATACCTTTCCTAAATCTGAATCATCCAAACTGCCACAAGCCTCGGCAATGGCGGTGATTGGTTGGTGGACGGGCTATTCTCTTCCTGGTTACCTCGCATTTATCAATGCAGACAGTATCGGTTGGAATGGCGTCTACTACGGTATGGCGGCAATTGTAGGCATACTATTACTGTTTACCTTACTTGTTAGGGAACCGCAGACAAAACGCGACCAGTTACAGGCAGAAGCAGAAAAAAGACATGGTGAAGTGGTTAAAAATCCAATTCTCGCCTGGTTGAGCGTCACGGTACTTGAACCCTTTATCGACTTCTTTAGACGCAACGGTTTTAGAGTTGCGTTAACTCTATTGCTATTTGTCTTTTTGTTCAAAATTGGCGAGGCTTTTCTCGGGCGTATGTCGATCACCTTCTATAAAGAAATTGGGTTTAGCAATGAACAAATTGGCTACTACTCAAAACTCATTGGATGGGGATTAACCATGCTCTTCACTTTGATTGGCAGTATGGTCAACGTGAAATTCGGCATCGTACGAGGCTTAATGATAGGGGGCACCGCGATGGCAGCAAGTAACTTGATGTTTGCTTGGATTGCAAAAGTCGGCCCAAATGAGACCCTATTCCTTGCAACCTTGGTGGTAGATAATTTTACTTCCGCATTCTCGACCGTTGCTTTTGTTTCCTTCTTAACCGTCGTCACAGGTCAAGCATTCTCAGCGACCCAATATGCACTTTTGGCTTCGCTAGGTAATTTTGGTCGTACAACACTGGCTTCCTTTAGTGGTGAGTTGGTCGATTATCTCAATGACTGGTCGACCTTCTTTATCTTGACGGCTCTGATGGTTATCCCGAGCCTAATCATGCTTTACTCACTACGTCATTACTTTAGCGATATGCTCGAACGAGCCAGTAAACAACAAGATTAATCAATGCAAAAAGGTCGCCAAGGCGACCTTTTTAATACGTTGTCAAAACTACGGGTACAACCCTTTACCAAACATATTAAATATTCGAGCAACCCCTTGAGTAAAGAGCAGCGGCTCGGTCAACACCGTTAAACACAGGCAATCCTCGCCCTTCTTAGTAAACGGGCTATGTTTTATCGACGCATCTTTAAGCATGAAATCGCCCACTTCGTAGTGACCATCCTCATCACTAAAGCCACCATGAAGCACCAGCGTTGATTCAAGCCCTTTATGGGTGTGCTGCGGAATCTGCACGTCTTCACTTATGTAAAGCAAGCTAACTCGCGCTTCCTCACCGAGGTTTACCTCCGTACTAAACACTTTGCCACCGTAACTCTTCCACTCACCGATACCATCAACAAAGCGGCTCAATGATAGAGGTAATTTAAATTGCTTATCATTGACTGTCACTGTTCGGCTTTTGCGATTAAACTTGAACGGCCGCGGGTCCTCCTCCAGCGCGACAATCTTATCGAGCATCGCAGTCCAGTCATCAGTGGCGCTCACGTCACTGGCACACAAATCCATTCCGGCTTGCTCTTCCAACTGAGCACAGAGTTTCTTGCAACTTGGGCACATCTCTACATGGGTCGCGACTGCAAAACTGTTTGCCGCATCTAACTCGCCCTCTACATAGGCGCGCAACATATCTTCGCTAGGGTGATAACTCATAACTGCTCCGCCTCAATCTCATTTCGTAACTTTTCAACAGCCAAACGCAAGCGCGACTTCACTGTCCCCAAAGGAATATCAAACATGTCAGCCACTTGTTGGTGAGGCAGTTCTTCCAAATAAACGGCTTGCACCACTTTGCGTTGCGCTTCAGGGAGAATATCTAAAAATTTCAACACCTGTTCTTTCAACATCTCGTGTTCCGGCGCATAGTGTTCGACCAAATCAGGTGGAAGAAAGTCAGACGGCCAAATATCATCGGCAAGCACATGCGCATCTCGCCCTTTTTGCTTGCGCAGAAGATCGAAACACTGATTGCGTGCAATCGTGTAGATCCATGTTGAGAGTGAGCTTTTGGTGCCATCAAAGAGCGCACACTTTTGCCACACCGTTGCCATCGTTTCTTGAACCAGCTCAATTGACACCTGCTCATTGCCCATGTGCTTGTAAGCAAACTGCTTAAGGCGAGGAGAAAAGTGGTTAAAAATGAGCGCAAAGGCGTCTTTATCTCGTTGCTTCACCAGTTCCATACACTCGGACCATTCGGCGCGCGTGAATGTGTTCGTATCTTGTGTACTCATTGACCACGTCCTTGATATTTGGGTATCAGCTGTTTTACGCAAATTGCTCCTGATCGATCACTCTTTCTCAATCACTATAGATAAGAAACGCATCGCTTCGCTGCAATCTTTTTGTCGAACTAGGTAGTCGAATTGCGACAAATTGACAGGCAACAGCTCTAACCAACGCTGACTAACCCATGCCGCATCATCGAAAAAGCATTGGTCATACAACTCCCCAATTTGAGGGAATTGCGCATAAACCTTTTGCAATTGTAGTCCAATATAAGACTCCTCCTCAGTCATTGAACTCACATCCCAAGAAGGCAACCAATCTACCTTTGCGAAGCGCAATCCGTCTGGCTCAACTCTCACCTTAGTCGTTTGAAAGCGCTTCATGCCGACAACCGTGATGCCTAAGAGCCCGTCGTCTAAAGATTCAAAATCAACAATTTTGACCAGCGCCCCAGATACCGACAACTCGCCATCTTGAGAATTATCATCTCTTTGAAACATACAAACGCCAAACGTCCCATCTCCTTTGCTCGCTTCGGTCACTAAACGTTTATATCGAGGCTCGAAAATTCTCAGCCGCATTTTCCCTTCTGGTAATACAACTGAACCGAGCGGAAAAAGCATAATCTCCGACATTGTCATCCCCATATTTTTGATTCAGACATCAATACGAGACCACTCTCATAAACGATCAGTAACCGTTTGTGTTGGTTATTCGATCGCCACTAAAAAGCAAGTAAACGCTTGCGTAATCGATACCTAGCTCACAATTAGTGCAACAAAATGAAAGTTCCTTACAATTTGATTTTTTTGTTAATAAGCGTGATCAAGATCTCTCTGTTTTTATATTTTTGCAGCAAACAGCACTTTCATTTGAGAGAAATATCAATATTATTCCCACCCACAGCAGGCACAGCAACAGTTGTGCAACACAACTATAAACATCACGTTTCACACAGAAGAGAGTTCACTTATGCGTAAATCACTTTTAGCTCTTGGCGTCGTAGCGGCAGTGTCAGCAGTGCCAGCTCAAGCTGAATACCTATTTGGTTTTGGTAGCATGTATATTGACTACCAAAAATGGGGACAAGGTTTCGGCAACGACGCTTCAAACTTTGGTCAAGAAATCTCCGAACGCGACCAAGCGGTTATTGGCATCGAAGGTGGGGCTGTATTCGATTGGGGTCAAATTTACGGCTTCTACGACTATGAAGGTATCGACCGTGCTGGTGATGACAGAGGTGCATCACTAAAAGGTACTATCCACTACAACCTAACTGAATCAGGTGTGAGCCTTTATGCTCAGGTTTATAACACCGACAAAGATAAGAACCCTGTTCTGCACGAGCAAAACCGCGTTCTTGGTCTTGGTTACACAGGCCTTAAAGGCGATGGATGGGGCTTTACGCCATTTATTGGTTTCCACCAAGTCAACACTGAAGGCGGTGTAAGTGGTAGTAATGGCGGTATGTTTGGTTACGTTGGTTACTACAACACTGATATTGGCGGTCAAAACTTTACGTTCTCAACTTGGAATGAACTTGAGTTCGCGCGCAACGATGAATATGCAGCAATTCAAAGTACTGACTTCGCATCTGGCGTAGATTCTGAAAGCTGGGGTCTAAATGGTAGCCTAAATGCAATGTGGAACGTTACTGACCATATCTCAACGGGTATCCTTTACCGTTACACAGTCAACAAACTCGCACGTAAAGACTACCAAGATATCTTAATCTACCGTATTCAATACAATTTCTAAGCAGTGTGGAACAACCACATATATTGAGTATCAAGCAAAAGGCACCTTAGGGTGCCTTTTCTATTGGCTTTCCCTAGTGATGGCATTATCCTCTGACATCAATATTAAGTTGGTTAGATAAGCTTACGATGAATTTTACCGTGGTTGGTCCTGGTGCAATTGGTTCACTATGGGCAAGTTACTTAAAAGATGCAGGACACCACATATCGCTGTGGAGTCGGCAAACCGCAAATCAAATAGTGATCAAAAGAGATCATTGCCTTGCCAACACTTTCACCAACAATGATCCCAGCTCAGTAATGAACGCGGATGTTATTCTGGTGACACTCAAAGCACCGATTGTTGAGCAAGTGCTTACTCAGATGAAATCCTACATTAACTCTGATGCGATTATTGTGTTGATGCACAACGGCATGGGCACCGCAGAGGCGATAAAAACGCACTTACCGGATAATCCACTACTCCTCGCAACCACGACCCACGGAGCCTATCGCCCGTCGAGTGATTTGGTCAGCCACACCGGGCGGGGCAAAACTCTACTCGGCGCAGCCAATCAAAAAGGTCAGCAATGTGAGTTTCTAGTTGAGGTGCTCAACCATGCTCTTGCAGACGTGGCGTGGCATCATAATATTGATCAAGCGTTATGGAACAAGCTGGCAATTAACTGTGCGATAAACCCTCTGACTGCAATACACCAAATCCGCAATGGAGAGTTAGCACAGCCGCAATATCATGCTCAACTCACCGCCATTGTCAGCGAGGTTTGCGCGGTGATAAACGCACAAGGCTTTAAAGCAGAGGAAAACAATCTGCGCCAAATCATTGATGAAGTCATTCTCGCCACCAGCCAGAATTTTTCGTCGATGGAGCAAGATATTGCCCATCAGCGCCCAAGCGAGATAGACTTTATCACTGGGTATGTCGTCAAGTGTGCTCATCAGCACAATATCGCGGTACCTGCCAATCAAGCCCTATATAACGCAGTAAAGCAAATTGAACAACGCTGGTAACGAGGCCACAGAGATATGAGCAAAAAAGTATTGGTACCCATCGCGACGGGTACGGAAGAAATGGAAGCGGTCACTGTTATCGATATCATGGTTCGAGCTGGCTACGACGTGGTGGTTGCAAGTGCTGAGTCTGATGGCGAACTGACGATGAAAGCCTCAAGAGGGGTAACACTCACTGCGGATTGTCGCTTGGTCGATATCGCGGATGACGAGTTTGATGCCATCATTCTTCCCGGCGGCGTTGGTGGTTCAGAAACGTTCCGTGACAGCACCGTACTTGTCGAAATCGTCCGCCAACAAATGTATGAAGGCAAACTGGTTGCTGCCATTTGTGCCGCTCCAGCCTTGGTATTAGCGCATCACAAGCTGTATCCAGAGGCATTAATGACTTGCCATCCCAACTTTGAAAGCCACATTCCAGCCAAAAACTGGCGCGTAAAACGCGTCACTTACGATGTGAATCACAACCTGCTGACCAGTCAAGGACCAGGAACCGCCCTTGAGTTCGCCATAGAAATTATCATTCGTCTTTCTGGTAAAGCCCATGCTTGGACCGTTGCAGAGCCAATGGTGACAATTCCAACACTTCATTACCACGAAATCGGTGAAGCCTAATGCTTGATATTGCATCTATTCGGGCGCAGTTTCCGGCACTAAACCAGCAAGTCAATGAACAAACCTTGGTGTATCTTGATAGCGCGGCAACCACACAAAAGCCACAAGTGGTTATTGATGCGATTAGCCAATACTACAGCGCGCAAAATGCCAATGTACATCGAGGCAGTCACAGCCTTACAGCCAAAGCCACCAGCCAGTTCGAAGCAGCTCGTCACTCCGTCGCTGAGTATATAAACGCGAGCAGCGATAAAGAAATCATTTGGACTCGCGGGGCGACTGAGGCACTCAACTTAATTGCCCAAACCTATGCGCGCAGTAACTTGCAAGCCGGGGACGAGATCTTAATCGGTGAGATGGAACATCATGCCAATATCGTTCCTTGGCAGATCGTCGCTGAGCAAACGGGTGCCCGAGTGGTAAAAATACCGATGACTGCAGAGTGTCAGCTAAATGAGCAAGCTTTCTCTTCACTATTGAATGAGAAGACCAAAATTGTTGCTCTTGCTCATACCACCAATGTCACCGGGACACGTCAGTCGATTGAGTCTTTTATTCAACAGGCTCACCATGTTGGTGCCGTTGTCGTCATTGATGCTGCTCAAGGTATCGTGCACGCTCCTATTGATGTGCAAGCACTCAATGCGGATTTTGTGGTGTTTTCTGGCCACAAGATTTTTGCTCCAGCCGGTATTGGGGTACTTTTTGGTAAGCTCGCCTTGCTCGAAGCTATGCCTCCTTGGCATGGCGGCGGAAAGATGGTTGAAAAAGTCTCTTTTGACGGCACCACCTACAGTCAATTGCCAGGCAAGTTTGAGGCGGGCACACCTAATGTTGCAGGAGCTATTGCACTAGCGAAAGCGCTTGAGTGGTATTCACAGTTTGATCGCAACCAAGTTGAAGAACATATTCAGCGCTTAGTTGAGCTGACCTATCATTCTCTACGACTGCATGACGATATCAAAATTATCGGCTATCAACCGAAAGCATCGTTGATTTCCTTTATCGTCGAAGGTGTCCACCATCAAGATGTCGCAACATTACTTGACCAACAAGCTATCGCTGTTCGCTCAGGGCATCACTGTGCTCATCCATTGATGGACGCGTTGGGCATTACCGGCACGATCCGTATTTCTTATGCGATTTACAACAATGAAGACGATGTAAAGCGCGTGGTTGCCGCGATAGATAAGTGTTTAGATATGTTATAAAACGACACTTTTGAAAAATCAAAAGAGCCTCAATTGAGGCTCTTTGCTTTGGATTTACCTAAACCACGTGAAGTCGCAGTTAGGATTGCTGTCGATGATTATCGAGGGCAGATTTCCGACTCAGGGAAAAAGAAAGCGATTTCACGCTCAGCCGATACAGGGCTATCTGAGCCATGAACTGAGTTGTGGCGCATACTCAATGCGTAATCTGCGCGAATCGTGCCACACGCCGCTTCTTCTGGGTTAGTTTTACCCATCAACTCGCGGTAACGTGCGATCGCATCTTCGCCTTCCAACACTTGCACCATAATTGGGCCAGAAGTCATAAACTCCTTTAATGACGGGAAAAATTCTTTACCTTCATGTTCCGCATAAAAGCCACTTGCTTGTTCTTCAGTCAGATGAATCATCTTCGCGGCGACAACTTGCAGGCCAGCTTTTTCGATACGATTGTAAATTTCACCGATTAGGTTACGTTTAACGGCATCGGGCTTAACAATAGAAAACGTTCTTTCTAGAGCCATAAGGTTTCCTTCTACTTCTCTTTTAATTATCAACTTGCAGTCTAACTGCTGCTCAACTTGTTGGTTTTATTATTGGGTCAAAATGCGAGCTAGTGTGCGCACACCCATTCCCGTCGCACCAGGTGCTAACTTAACAGTTGCTGACTTACGATACGTCCCCGCACAATCAAAATGCAGCCACCCTTTCTTGTAATCATCAACAAAGAATGACAAGAAAGCTGCTGCAGTGCTTGCACCAGGACTAAAGTCACCACTGCCAATATTTGAGAGATCGGCAAAGTTAGATGGCAACATGCCGCGGTGGAAATCTGCAAGCGGAAGTGGCCACAAGCCTTCTTTCTCTTCACGAGCAGATGTCAGTGCTTTGTGTGATAGCTCATCATCAAAGCTCATTAATGCATGGTAATCATTGCCTAGAGCGTACTTAGCTGCACCCGTTAGGGTTGCGCAATCAATGATAAGCTCTGGCTTTTGCTCACTGGCGTAAATAAGACCATCAGCTAACACTAAACGACCTTCCGCATCCGTGTTCATGATCTCAACGGTTTTGCCGTTTTTATAAGTAATAATGTCGCCCAACTTAAGCGCACGACCAGAGATCATATTTTCAGCGCAGCATAGGATCAATTTCACACGTTTATTCAGACCACGCATAATCGCAAGCCCTAAGCCACCAGTGATCGTCGCCGCACCGCCCATATCGGCCTTCATTGCCGTCATAAAATCCGATGGCTTAATGCTGTAACCACCTGAATCGAAGGTAATGCCTTTACCAACCAAACATGCGAACACTGGTGCGTTTTCATCACCCGTTGGGTTGAAGTCCAGTTGCAGCATGGCAGAGGTGCGCTCTGAACCACGACCAACGGCATAGATACCTTCCCAACCTTCGGTTAGCAGATCTTTATCTTTAACAATGCGAGCGGTTACAGTGCCTTCTGGGGCAACGGATTTAATAAATTCAGAAGCCATGGTTGCCAGCTGGCGCGGCGCGACTTCTTCTGCTGATTTGTTGATAATTTCACAAGTGAACTTTGTCGCTTTGATACGTGCTTCTAGTTCTGCTTGGTCTGCTTCATTAAGTGCAGGCCAATCGAAAGATGTACTGTTCTTAGGTTCACGGTAGCCTTGGTGGAAAGCCCATACGCTTTCAAGATCCCAGCCGTCACCAGCTAGTGATACACTCTTAATACCTTGAGTAACAAATTGGCGTGCCGCTCTTTGAATTGCACCAAGATCATGCCCCTCACCTTGATGGACAAATGCGCCTTGCTCTGAAAATGATACAATCGCTTTATCGCCCCATACTGGTGCTGCTTCTTCTTGGGTTAAAAATACCGACATCTGTGTAGACATGGTTTCTCCTTGTCTGAATCTTTGGCATTACCTGCCATCTACGTGGTGATGTTAGCATTATGTCAGGTAAAAATGTCAAATGGATAAAAAAACGGGCCTAAAGGCCCGCTTATTTTAATAAAAAATGTTAACTGAACGATGTTTTGTCAGAGTTAATCCGCTTCGTCCATCCAGCATAGAATTACCGCTTCTAGAATCTTTTCATTTGAACGATTTGGCTCATCATCAAACTCTTCAAGTTCTAAAATCCATTGGTGAAGATCGGTAAAACGTACCGTTTTTGGATCAATCTCTGGAAACTTATCGCAAAGCTCAATCGCAATATCATGTGAATCTGTCCATTTCATAACCAATTCCTTATGTAATTCTTCTTGCTCACATCCATCGATGTAAAATACGCAAAATAATTGGAGTTACAGCTTACGCAGTTAACAACGCTGCAGCTTCAAATATAACGAGTATTTAGTGATCTTCTGAAGCGTGGTTAAGGGTGTATTTAGGGATCTCGACAACAAGATCTTCATCCGCAACGCGCGCTTGGCAACCTAGACGAGATTCTGGCTCTAGACCCCATGCTTTATCAAGCATGTCATCTTCGAGTTCATCACTCTCTTCTAGTGAATCGAAACCTTCACGAACGATCACATGACAAGTGGTACAAGCACAAGATTTTTCACAGGCGTGTTCAATTCCAATGCCGTTTTTTAGTGCAACGTCTAGTACGGTCTCACCGCTAGCCGCTTCAAGTACTGCACCCTCTGGACATAGGTCTTCATGAGGTAAAACGATAATTTTAGGCATAACTTCTACTCTTAAATATCATCAACAGATTGACCTGACAACGCAGCTCGAATCGATTTATCCATACGACGTGAGGCAAACTCTTGGCTTGCTTTATCCGTCTCTTTAATTCCCAACTCAATCGCATCAGCATCATCGCCGTTGCGTAGTGCAATCAGGGCTTCAATCGCTTTGAGCAAATCTTGATTTTCTTGCTCAGACAGTAATTCGTCACCATCCATTTGTAGCGCAGCAATCAAGCCTTCGATAACACGATCAGCCTCAACACGTTGCTCTGCCAGAGCGCGAGCTTGCATATCTTCTTTAGCGTAAGTCATTGAGTCACGTAGCATGTCAGCGACTTCATTATCACTTAAACCATAAGAAGGCTTAACCTGAATTTCAGACTGAACGCCGGTACTCTTTTCCATAGCCGTTACGGATAGCAAACCATCAGCATCAACTTGGTAAGTAACGCGAATATGCGCGGCGCCTGCCGCCATAGGTGGAATGCCTTTCAGTGAGAAACGAGCAAGAGAGCGACAGTCGTCGACCATCTCACGCTCACCTTGAACAACGTGAACACTCATTGCAGTTTGACCATCTTTAAACGTCGTAAACTCTTGAGCGCGTGCCACAGGAATGGTGGTATTGCGTGGAATGATCTTTTCAATTAATCCACCCATGGTTTCAATGCCGAGAGACAATGGAATCACGTCAAGTAGTAGCATCTCTGAGTCAGGCTTATTACCCACCAGAATATCGGCTTGAATACCCGCGCCAATTGCCACGACTTCATCGGGGTTAATGCTAGTCAGTGGTGTACGACCAAAGAACTCGCCCACCATTTCTCGCACTAATAGCGTGCGAGTTGAACCACCCACCATCACCACTTCGTTAACTTCTTCAAGCTCAACGTCAGCGTCTTTTAACGCACGGCGACAAGACATCAGTGTTTTCTTAACCAGTGGACGAATCAGTTCTTCAAACTCAGCACGGCTCACTTCACCTTGCCAACCAAACACGTCGACAGTGACAGAATCTTGCTCTGAAAACGCTTGTTTGGTTTTTTGTGCCAGATTAAGCAAAGTACGATTTTGCTCCGCACTCAACGCTTCTGTCAGGCTGGCTTTCTCAAGCAAGAAATCGGCTAATAGATGGTCAAAATCGTCACCACCTAATGCAGAGTCACCTCCGGTCGCCAAGACTTCAAACACACCTTTTGATAGACGTAGAATCGAAATATCGAATGTGCCACCGCCAAGATCATAAACCGCAATAACACCTTCTTGACCGGAATCTAGGCCATAGGCTATCGCAGCTGCCGTTGGCTCATTAAGCAAACGCAATACATGTAAGCCAGCTAACTTAGCTGCATCTTTGGTGCCAGCACGTTGAGCATCATCGAAGTAAGCAGGAACGGTAATCACTACGCCTGCAAGCTCACCACCAAGTGTGTCTTCAGCTCGCAGTTTTAGCGCGCTTAGAATATCAGCTGAGACTTCGATTGGGTTTTTATCCCCTGCAGCAGTCGCAAGGATAGGTAAGCCATTGTCGCTCGCTTTAAGCTGATAAGGTAAAGATGGGTAACGCTGTTGAATATCGGTAAGAGAACGACCGATAAGGCGTTTAACTGAAATGATGGTGTTCGTTGGGTCAACTTCTGCACTCTCAAGTGCTTGATAACCTACTTGATGCGCTTCGGCAGTGTAACGTACTACGGATGGCAAAATTCGGCGACCTTGAGCATCTTCAAGAGGTGCGATGTTGCCACTACGAGCAGAGGCCACCAAAGAGTTGGTTGTACCTAAATCAATGCCCGCTGCCAGTTTGTGCTCATGAGGTGCCGAGCTCTGACCCGGTTCTGCAATTTGAAGTAATGCCATTATTATTCCTTGCTCTTGGGTTAGCCGAGTAGTTTATCTTCTACCAACTCGATTTCATTTTTTAGTTTGGCAATAAATTTAAGCTTACGAACGCTATCAGCAGCTTGTGACCATTGGGCTTGGTTTAATTGCTCTTCAACATTCACAAGTTGTTGTTTGTACATCTTGGATACTTTGCTATCAAAGTCAAACAGTGCCGATTCAGGATCTGCTGATGTAGCAAGTTCTTCTAATTCTTCACGAAGTTCCATCTGTTCCATCAAAAACATCGGATCTTGCATTGTCTGCTGCTCAGCTCGAATATCGGAGCCATTTTCAGCTAGCAGATATTCAGCGCGAGAGATTGGGTGCTTAAGCACTTGGTATGCATCATTAATTTGTGCCGCTTTCTGCACCGCCATTAAACGGTCTCGCTCTGAAGCCGTGGCAAAATTGTCTGGATGAAAGCGTTTTTGTAATTCGCGGAATTGAGAAGAAAGAAGGCTACCATCCAGTTCAAACTGAGTTGGTAGCCCAAATAATTCAAAGTGATTCATTTAAATCTGACCCTTGGTAACGTCTCTCCTGCCTGCTTTGCTCAAACAGGAGAGCAAGAATTAAACGTTGAAGCTCTCACCACAGCCACATTCGCTTTTAGCATTAGGGTTGTTGAACTCAAAGCCTTCATTCAACCCTTGCTTAATATAGTCAAGCTCAGTGCCATCAAGGTAAACAAGGCTCTTTTTATCAATGATAACGTTAACGCCTTTGTGCTCGAACACTTCGTCTTCTTCATTTACTTCATCGACAAACTCTAGTACGTAAGCCATACCAGAACAGCCTGTCGTTTTAACTCCAAGACGCAAACCAACGCCCTTCCCGCGGTTCTCTAGGAAAGCTCTTACTCGGCTTGCTGCTGCATCTGATAGTGTAATGGCCATACTGCACCTTGAATTTTGATATACCAATGAAATGGGAGCGACGCTCCCATTATTTAAACGTCAATTTTACTGATGTTTTTTCTTATAGTCAGCAACTGCTGCTTTAATTGCATCTTCAGCTAGGATTGAACAGTGAACCTTAACTGGTGGCAACTCTAACTCTTCAGCAATTTCAGAGTTTTTGATCGCTGCGGCTTCATCAATAGACTTGCCTTTCACCCATTCTGTCACTAGAGAGCTTGATGCGATCGCACTGCCGCAACCGTATGTTTTAAACTTCGCGTCTTCAATGATGCCCTCTGGCGTCACTTTGATCTGCAGTTTCATTACGTCACCACACGCAGGCGCACCAACCATGCCGCTACCTACTGATGGGTCTTCTTTGTCAAATGAACCAACGTTACGCGGGTTCTCATAGTGATCAATTACTTTTTCGCTATATGCCATAATTTTTACCTCGAATCCTCTACACCAATTGGGAAGCTAAGTGCTTAGTGGTGTGCCCACTCAACTGTACTTAGGTCAACCCCTTCCTTGTACATATCCCATAGAGGAGACATGTCACGTAGCTTAGTGACGGCTACGCGAATTTGTTCAATTGCATAGTCCACTTCTTCTTCTGTCGTAAAACGACCAAATGAGAAACGAACAGAACTGTGTGCCAATTCGTCATCAAGACCAAGGGCACGAAGTACGTATGAAGGCTCTAGACTTGCCGATGTACAAGCACTGCCTGATGATACAGCAAGGTCTTTAAGCGACATAAGCAGCGACTCACCTTCCACAAAGGCAAAGCTCACGTTCAGGTTGTGAGGAACACGTTGCTCTAGGTCACCGTTAACCGTCACAGCTTCTAAGTCTTTCACACCGTTAAGTAGGCGATTACGTAGAGTCATTGCGTGGTCGTAATCTTTCTGCATATCTTCTTTAGCGATGCGGAATGCTTCACCCATACCCACAATTTGATGCGTAGGAAGTGTACCTGAACGGAAACCACGTTCATGACCACCACCATGCATTTGCGCTTCAAGACGGATGCGAGGCTTACGACGTACATAAAGAGCACCGATACCTTTAGGACCGTAGATCTTGTGCGCAGATAGCGAGATGAGATCCACTTTTAGCTCTTGTACGTCAATTGGTAATTTACCTGCAGACTGTGCCGCATCGACATGGAAAATGATTTTACGTGAGCGGCAAAGCTCACCAATGGCCGCAATATCTTGTACCACGCCAATTTCATTATTCACATGCATGATAGAAACAAGCACAGTATCTTCACGCATCGCAGCTTCAAGCTTGTTTAGGTCAATCAGACCATTTGACTCAGGCTCAAGGTAGGTAACTTCAAAACCTTCGCGCTCAAGTTGACGACATGGGTCAAGAACCGCTTTGTGCTCTGTTTTACAAGTGATTACGTGCTTGCCTTTCTTTGAATAGAAGTGAGCAGCACCTTTAATCGCAAGGTTATCTGACTCGGTGGCACCTGACGTAAAGACGATTTCGCGAGGGTCTGCATTCAGCAGATCAGCAATTTGCTCACGAGCATTGTCGACTGCTTCTTCAGCTTGCCAACCGTAACGGTGCGAACGAGACGCAGGGTTACCAAACGTACCATCCATCGTCATGTACTGAACCATCTTTTCAGCTACTCGAGGATCTACTGGACAAGTTGCTGAATAATCAAGATAAATCGGCAGTTTCATTCTCTACTCCAATGTAACATTGCTGACCGCTCACGAGCGGACATTTAAATCCACAGCCGCACCGAATGCAGTGCGATTTGCTAGACCGTGGTTCACCGCAAGATCTATGTCTTGTCGGTCTGAAATTTCAATTACTTCGTTGTCTTGCATCAACTCACCAAGGGTGATGTTGTTTAGGAAGTCACTAATACGCGAGCTTAAATCGCGCCACAATGTGTGAGTTAGGCAACGTGTACCACCTTGGCAGTCTCCTTTGCCATTACATTTTGTCGCATCAACAGACTCGTCAACAGCCGCAATTACGGTACCAATGGCAATTGTGTGCGCATCCGCTCCTAGGCGATAACCACCACCTGGCCCGCGAACGCTGGCAACCAATCCGGCTTTGCGCAGCTTTGAAAATAGCTGCTCTAAGTATGAAAGCGAAATACCTTGTCGCTCTGAGATGTCTGCTAGCGGTACGGGACTCTGCTGTGAATGTAAAGCCACATCTAGCATAGCTGTAACCGCGTATCTTCCCTTAGATGTAAGTCTCATAAAACACCATATCCACATCGTTCATGTGGTAAGAAGTTTTTCATACCTGACAAAAATGGTCAAGTATTTATTTGACTAAAACAGTCAGGTATTTAACCCCAACCTTTATATGGTGTTAACGGCTGCCTATTTTTTTCTCTACGGCAGTCAAAATACCGCGCAACGTGTTTAGCTCTTGCGACTCTGGACGAGCTCGGTTGAACAAGCGACGCATCTTGTTCATCACTTTACTAGGCTGGTCTGCAGAAATGAATTGGGTATCAATCATCACTTTTTCAAGGTGTGTGAAAAACATTTCTAGCTCTTCGTGGCGCGGATAGGATTCTTCCGCTGGTTGGGCAAAGTTTTGCTTTTGCTGAGCTAAAAACGCCACGCGAATTTCATAAGCAATCGTCTGAACCGCCATCGCTAAGTTCAATGAGCTGTACTCTGGATTGGCTGGGATACAGACGTGGTAATGACACGTTTGCAGTTCGTCATTGGTTAAACCCGTGCGCTCACGCCCAAAGACGATGGCCACTTGGCTATGTTGACCTTCTAACGCACATTTCTCGCCACATTCACGAGGCTCAAGCATCGGCCACTCAAGAGTACGAGAACGTGCGCTCGACCCAACCACGAGAGCACAATCTTTGACCGCTTCTTCTAAACTATCAACAATCTGAGCATTCAGTGCAATATCACTTGCACCGGCCGCTAAAGCGATGGCTTGACCATCCACCTCACACTCAGGTGCGACAAGCACCATGTTGTTCAATCCCATAACCTTCATAGCACGAGCGGCTGAGCCAATATTACCGGAATGAGATGTACCAACGAGGACAACTTTAACGTTGCTGAGCATGAGAAATACCTGTACGAAATAAAGTGGCGAGATATTATCACATTGCAGAAAAAAATGGTTAAAGTGATTCATATTTGCTTGCCAATAGTGCAACAATTAACCACTTCCCTTTAGCGAATATTCTGTGTATACTTCGCGGCGTTTTTCTGTTCTTTAACATCCGTTGGGAAATTTTGTATGCATCCAATGCTTAATATCGCTATTCGTGCGGCACGAAAAGCTGGCAACCATATTGCTAAATCACTAGAAAATGTTGAGAAGATCGAATCTACTCAAAAAGGCACGAACGACTTTGTTACTAACGTAGACAAAGAAGCAGAAGCACTGATCATCGATACAATCAAGGCATCTTACCCTGAACACTGTATCGTGGCAGAAGAAAACGGTCTTATCGACGGTAAAGATAAGGACGTACAATGGATCATCGACCCACTGGATGGCACCACTAACTTCGTTAAAGGTCTACCACACTTCTCTGTATCTATTGCTGTTCGTATTAAAGGCAAAACAGAAGTTGCGTGTGTTTACGACCCTATGCAAAACGAACTATTTACTGCTCAACGCGGCGCTGGCGCGCAACTAAACAATGCACGTATTCGCGTTAAACAAGTAAAAGATATGCAAGGTACTGTTCTAGCAACAGGTTTCCCATACAAGCAAAAGCAACACTCAGAATCTTACTTCAAGATCCTATCTGCGCTATTCGTAGATTGTGCAGACTTCCGTCGCACAGGTTCTGCTGCGTTAGATCTATGTTACTTAGCTGCAGGCCGTGTCGATGGCTTCTTCGAACTTGGCCTAAAACCTTGGGATATCGCTGCTGGTGAGCTAATTGCTCGCGAAGCTGGTGCTATTGTGACTGACTTTGCAGGTGGCACAGACTACATGCAGTCAGGTAATGTTGTTGCAGCAAGTGCTCGCGGTGTTAAAGGTATCCTTAAGCACATCCGCGAAAACGGCAATGTAGCAATTCTAAAATAATCACTACCGTCACAGCTGATTAAACAAAGCCCCGCTCAAGTAGCGGGGCTTTTTGTATCAACTGATTCGAGTAAAGCGAAATGTTTGTAGCTTTTGCTCTTGCCCATCAATATAAGCATAACTATCAATCAACCAAACTTGATTGCCGACAAAACTGAGTTCTAGGCGTACATCTGACGAAGGGATATCGGCATAGATGACATCTTGTACATTGGATGGATAAAATGAAACTTTGCTTGCACCCTCGTTTGCATCACCAACAAAGTTAACCGAAACCTGTTTCGCCTGATTCGTTACTTGCATTTGATAACCTTCACTTTGTTGATAACTGAAGGATGCGCTGAGGTCTAACCCTTGCTGATTAGTGATCTTTACATCTGCTGACGAAAGTGACGCTAACTTGCCTTCAGCGGTTATTTGCCGATGCTCTGTCGTCACTATATGACTTTGAATATTCACGTTCCACTCACCAACAAAATTCTCTAACTGTTGCCAATTTTGCTGTGATTGCGTCTCGCTCTTACCCGTTCCTATCGTCCCAAGAGCATCATTGCGGCTATCATGACGAATATTGTCACGGTTACTTTGCAAATCTTGGCTTGCCCCCGCAACACCACCTGCAACACCACCGGCTATCGCCCCTTTTACGGCGAGGTCGGATTCTCCTGTTAAAGCTCCCATTGTTAAACCTAACAATGCTCCTCCAACAGCCCCCTGCTTGGTCGCAGCATTTGGGTCATCCTCACCAGGGGTAACACAGCCAGCTAGCAAAGGAATAGCAATAAACGATGTTAAAACTAGCTTGTTGTTTATTCTCATAGGACACCTCATCTTTTGAACTGGTTGTATGGTAAGCAACCACTGTCAGCAGAACTTCAGTGACTGTCAGGGCAGTTTCAGAGCGGACAAGAGAAATGTTACGGGTTGTTGCTAAAGATAGATAGGGAGAGGGAGAAGAGTAACAGAGTGTAGAGGAGAGAATCGAGAGCTACTTGCTTTGCGTCCCTGTATTACCGTCGGGACGCGTAGTCTGAGGCTTTAGAAAGACGTAAAAAAGCCCCGACATTTCTGTCGAGGCTTTCGAAGATGGCAGGAGTGGAAGATTCGACCGGGCTTGCGCACAAGCTCCCAACACTTGCTTTGCAAAAGCAACAAATGCAAAAAAGCCCCGACATTTCTGCCGAGGCTTTCGAAGATGGCAGGGGTGGAAGATTCGACCGGGCTGGCGCTCCAGCTCCCAACACTCGCTTTGAAAAAGCGATAGATGCGAAAAAGCCCCGACATTTCTGTCGAGGCTTTCGAAGATGGCAGGAGTGGAAGATTCGACCGGGCTTGCGCACAAGCTCCCAACACTTGCTTTGCAAAAGCAACAAATGCAGAAAAGCCCCGACATTTCTGTCGAGGCTTTCGAAGATGGCAGGGGTGGAAGATTCGACCGGGCTTGCGCACAAGCTCCCAACACTTGCTTTGCAAAAGCAACAAATGCAGAAAAGCCCCGACATTTCTGTCGAGGCTTTCGAAGATGGCAGGGGTGGAGAGATTCGAACTCCCAACACGCGGATTTGGAATCCGCTGCTCTGCCAATTGGAGCTACACCCCTATCTTCAGTTTTAAAGAGCTGAAACTCTGAATAAGTGGCGGAGTGGACGGGACTCGAACCCGCGACCCCCGGCGTGACAGGCCGGTATTCTAACCAACTGAACTACCACTCCGCAGTGGCTTACTCGCTATCAAGCAAGTGTCCATAATGTAAAGCCTGGCGATGTCCTACTCTCACATGGGGAAGCCCCACACTACCATCGGCGCTAATTCGTTTCACTTCTGAGTTCGGCATGGAATCAGGTGGGTCCAAATCGCTATGGTCGCCAAGCAAATTCTTTAATTCGGAAAGCTGGTTTGTGTTCTCTACACAATCAAGTTTTGTTCTTTCTTTGAGTCCATCAAAACCCCTTGGGTGTTGTATGGTTAAGCCTCACGGGCAATTAGTATCAGTTAGCTCAATGCCTCACAGCACTTACACACCTGACCTATCAACGTCGTAGTCTCCGACAACCCTTTAGGATACTTAAAGTATCAGGGAGAACTCATCTCAAGGCTCGCTTCCCGCTTAGATGCTTTCAGCGGTTATCGATTCCGAACTTAGCTACCGGGCAATGCGTCTGGCGACACAACCCGAACACCAGAGGTTCGTCCACTCCGGTCCTCTCGTACTAGGAGCAGCCCCTTTCAATTCTCCAACGCCCACGGCAGATAGGGACCGAACTGTCTCACGACGTTCTAAACCCAGCTCGCGTACCACTTTAAATGGCGAACAGCCATACCCTTGGGACCGACTTCAGCCCCAGGATGTGATGAGCCGACATCGAGGTGCCAAACACCGCCGTCGATATGAACTCTTGGGCGGTATCAGCCTGTTATCCCCGGAGTACCTTTTATCCGTTGAGCGATGGCCCTTCCATACAGAACCACCGGATCACTATGACCTACTTTCGTACCTGCTCGAATTGTCATTCTCGCAGTTAAGCGGGCTTATGCCATTGCACTAACCACACGATGTCCAACCGTGTTTAGCCCACCTTCGTGCTCCTCCGTTACTCTTTGGGAGGAGACCGCCCCAGTCAAACTACCCACCAGGCACTGTCCGTAACCCCGATTAGGGGTCGACGTTAGAACATCAACACTACAAGGGTGGTATTTCAAGGACGGCTCCACACATACTGGCGTACGTGCTTCAAAGCCTCCCACCTATCCTACACATGTAGGGTCAATGTTCAGTGCCAAGCTGTAGTAAAGGTTCACGGGGTCTTTCCGTCTAGCCGCGGGTACACTGCATCTTCACAGCGATTTCAATTTCACTGAGTCTCGGGTGGAGACAGCGTGGCCATCATTACGCCATTCGTGCAGGTCGGAACTTACCCGACAAGGAATTTCGCTACCTTAGGACCGTTATAGTTACGGCCGCCGTTTACCGGGGCTTCGATCAAGAGCTTCGACCTAAGTCTAACCCCATCAATTAACCTTCCGGCACCGGGCAGGCGTCACACCGTATACGTCATCTTACGATTTTGCACAGTGCTGTGTTTTTAATAAACAGTTGCAGCCACCTGGTATCTGCGACTCTCAATAGCTCCATCCGCAAGGGACTTCACCGTCAAGAGCGTACCTTCTCCCGAAGTTACGGTACCATTTTGCCTAGTTCCTTCACCCGAGTTCTCTCAAGCGCCTTGGTATTCTCTACCCGACCACCTGTGTCGGTTTGGGGTACGATTCCTTACAATCTGAAGCTTAGAGGCTTTTCCTGGAAGCATGGCATCAATGACTTCACTACCGTAGTAGCTCGACGTCGTGTCTCAGCCTTAAAAAGAGCCGGATTTACCTAACTCTTAAGCCTACGCACTTGAACCTGGACAACCGTCGCCAGGCCCACCTAGCCTTCTCCGTCCCCCCATCGCAATTGTAAGAAGTACGGGAATATTAACCCGTTTCCCATCGACTACGCCTTTCGGCCTCGCCTTAGGGGTCGACTTACCCTGCCCCGATTAACGTTGGACAGGAACCCTTGGTCTTCCGGCGAGGAGGTTTTTCACCCCCTTTATCGTTACTCATGTCAGCATTCGCACTTCTGATACCTCCAGCATGCTTTACAACACACCTTCAACGGCTTACAGAACGCTCCCCTACCCAATAACTAAAAGTTATTGCCGCAGCTTCGGTTTATAGCTTAGCCCCGTTACATCTTCCGCGCAGGCCGACTCGACTAGTGAGCTATTACGCTTTCTTTAAATGATGGCTGCTTCTAAGCCAACATCCTAGCTGTCTAAGCCTTCCCACATCGTTTCCCACTTAGCTATAATTTGGGACCTTAGCTGGCGGTCTGGGTTGTTTCCCTCTCCACGACGGACGTTAGCACCCGCCGTGTGTCTCCCGGATAGTACTTACTGGTATTCGGAGTTTGCAAAGGGTTGGTAAGTCGGGATGACCCCCTAGCCTTAACAGTGCTCTACCCCCAGTAGTATTCGTCCGAGGCGCTACCTAAATAGCTTTCGGGGAGAACCAGCTATCTCCAGGTTTGATTGGCCTTTCACCCCTAGCCACAAGTCATCCGCTAATTTTTCAACATTAGTCGGTTCGGTCCTCCAGTTGATGTTACTCAACCTTCAACCTGCCCATGGCTAGATCACCTGGTTTCGGGTCTATATCCAGAGACTGAACGCCCAGTTAAGACTCGGTTTCCCTACGGCTCCCCTAGATGGTTAACCTTGCCACTGAATATAAGTCGCTGACCCATTATACAAAAGGTACGCAGTCACAGGACAAAGCCTGCTCCTACTGCTTGTACGTACACGGTTTCAGGTTCTATTTCACTCCCCTCACAGGGGTTCTTTTCGCCTTTCCCTCACGGTACTGGTTCACTATCGGTCAGTCAGTAGTATTTAGCCTTGGAGGATGGTCCCCCCATATTCAGACAGGATAACACGTGTCCCGCCCTACTCGATTTCACTGAACACACATCGTCAACTACGGGACTATCACCCTGTATCGTCGGACTTTCCAGACCGTTCGTCTAACGTGTATAAAGCTTAAGGGCTAGTCCAATTTCGCTCGCCGCTACTTTCGGAATCTCGGTTGATTTCTTTTCCTCGGGGTACTTAGATGTTTCAGTTCCCCCGGTTCGCCTCGTTATGCTATGTATTCACATAACGATACTTACTTATGTAAGTGGGTTTCCCCATTCGGAAATCCCAGACTCAAGTGGCTTTTACTGCCTAATCTGGGCTTATCGCAAGTTAATACGTCCTTCATCGCCTCTGACTGCCAAGGCATCCACCGTGTACGCTTAGTCACTTAACCATACAACCCGAAGGAGTTTCGAGTTGATGTTCAAATCACCAAAGTTGTCTGCAATTTTTATACATGATGCAGACTCGATTTTGCCGGACTCAAATTCCAAGAACACTTGAATGTGTTTTTGTGTATTCATAAATGAATACTTTGAGAACTTTACAAACAACAATAAATTGTTGTTTTGTCAGCTTTCCAAATTGTTAAAGAGCTAGATTTTACTTTCTACTTAAAGAAAGAAACCATTTTTAAGAACACTTAATCAAATGTGCTTAGAGATGGTGGAGCTATGCGGGATCGAACCGCAGACCTCCTGCGTGCAAGGCAGGCGCTCTCCCAGCTGAGCTATAGCCCCATCAGGTGTTGATACTGTGTGCCAATTCCTTGGGATGGGAATTGGTGGGTCTGAGTGGACTCGAACCACCGACCTCTCGCTTATCAGGCGAACGCTCTAACCACCTGAGCTACAGACCCAGTATCGTCTCTTAATTACAAACCGTATCAATCTGTGTGAACACTCATCGCAATAATCATCGTATAAGGAGGTGATCCAGCGCCAGGTTCCCCTAGCGCTACCTTGTTACGACTTCACCCCAGTCATGAACCACAAAGTGGTGAGCGTCCTCCCGAAGGTTAAACTACCCACTTCTTTTGCAGCCCACTCCCATGGTGTGACGGGCGGTGTGTACAAGGCCCGGGAACGTATTCACCGTGGCATTCTGATCCACGATTACTAGCGATTCCGACTTCATGGAGTCGAGTTGCAGACTCCAATCCGGACTACGACGTACTTTTTGGGATTCGCTCACTTTCGCAAGTTGGCTGCCCTCTGTATACGCCATTGTAGCACGTGTGTAGCCCTACTCGTAAGGGCCATGATGACTTGACGTCGTCCCCACCTTCCTCCGGTTTATCACCGGCAGTCTCCCTGGAGTTCCCGACATTACTCGCTGGCAAACAAGGATAAGGGTTGCGCTCGTTGCGGGACTTAACCCAACATTTCACAACACGAGCTGACGACAGCCATGCAGCACCTGTCTCATAGTTCCCGAAGGCACCAAAGCATCTCTGCTAAGTTCTATGGATGTCAAGAGTAGGTAAGGTTCTTCGCGTTGCATCGAATTAAACCACATGCTCCACCGCTTGTGCGGGCCCCCGTCAATTCATTTGAGTTTTAATCTTGCGACCGTACTCCCCAGGCGGTCTACTTAACGCGTTAGCTCCGAAAGCCACGGCTCAAGGCCACAACCTCCAAGTAGACATCGTTTACGGCGTGGACTACCAGGGTATCTAATCCTGTTTGCTCCCCACGCTTTCGCATCTGAGTGTCAGTATCTGTCCAGGGGGCCGCCTTCGCCACCGGTATTCCTTCAGATCTCTACGCATTTCACCGCTACACCTGAAATTCTACCCCCCTCTACAGTACTCTAGTCAGCCAGTTTCAAATGCAATTCCGAGGTTGAGCCCCGGGCTTTCACATCTGACTTAACTAACCACCTGCATGCGCTTTACGCCCAGTAATTCCGATTAACGCTCGCACCCTCCGTATTACCGCGGCTGCTGGCACGGAGTTAGCCGGTGCTTCTTCTGTCGCTAACGTCAAATCCATACGCTATTAACGCATGAACCTTCCTCACGACTGAAAGTACTTTACAACCCGAAGGCCTTCTTCATACACGCGGCATGGCTGCATCAGGCTTGCGCCCATTGTGCAATATTCCCCACTGCTGCCTCCCGTAGGAGTCTGGACCGTGTCTCAGTTCCAGTGTGGCTGATCATCCTCTCAGACCAGCTAGGGATCGTCGCCTTGGTGAGCCCTTACCTCACCAACTAGCTAATCCCACCTAGGCATATCCTGACGCGAGAGGCCCGAAGGTCCCCCTCTTTGGCCCGTAGGCATTATGCGGTATTAGCCATCGTTTCCAATGGTTATCCCCCACATCAGGGCAATTTCCTAGGCATTACTCACCCGTCCGCCGCTCGCCGCCCATAAACGCACCCGAAGGATTGTTTATGTCGCTGCCGCTCGACTTGCATGTGTTAGGCCTGCCGCCAGCGTTCAATCTGAGCCATGATCAAACTCTTCAATTTAAGATTTTGTCGACTCAATGAATACTGAACATTACATAGTAATGTTTGAATTGACTGTGCTGCTATTTCTAGCAATGGTCACTTCGTTTCATTGAAATCTAATTTGAAGCCTAAGCTTCTAATTTGGATTATCATCAACGAGTGCCCACACAGATTGATAGGTTTATATTGTTAAAGAGCTTTGCTTTAAGCTTTCATCTCAAAGCGGACGGTCATTTTAGCGAGATAACCTTAGGAGTCAAATACTTTTTTCGGTTATTTCTCTGAAAGTTAATTTATTAACTTTCACCGTCTTGTTGTCTTGCTATATCGCTCGGTTTCCCGTGACAACGGAGGCGAATTATAGGGAGATAATTTTAACTGGCAATAGTTTTTTTCCACTTTTAGTTCGTTTGCGCGGATTTTAAACAAAACAGCCAAAACAGCAGCAAAAAAGGGGCTAAAAGCCCCTTTCCACTCTATTTATACTTACTGATGAGCAACGATTTGGTCATTATGCACAATCAGTTTGATGGTTTTATCCGGGACAACTCGACCCGACAAAATAGCCTTAGCCAGTGGGTTCTCAACACTTTGCTGGATAGCACGTTTTAATGGTCGCGCACCGTATACCGGGTCAAAACCAACTTGAGAGATCAAATCCAACGCTTTTTCTGATACTTCCATATGGAAACCACGCTCCTCCATTCGCTTAGATAGACGCAGCAATTGGATAGCAGCAATAGACTTAATATGATCCTGACCAAGTGGATGGAAAACAACACTCTCATCGACACGGTTAAGAAACTCAGGTCTGAAGTGTTTAGTCACCACTTCCATTACTTCGTTCTTAATACCTTGGTAATCCAGTGTATTAAAGTTCTCTTGAATACGCGCAGAGCCGAGATTCGATGTCATAATAACGACGGTATTACGAAAATCGACGGTTCGCCCTTGACCATCGGTTAAACGCCCATCGTCCAATACTTGCAATAAGATATTGAATACATCAGGGTGCGCCTTTTCTACTTCATCTAATAAGATGACGGAATAAGGTTTGCGTCTAACCGCTTCTGTTAAGTAACCACCTTCTTCATAGCCGACATAGCCCGGAGGTGCACCAACTAAACGCGCGACTGAGTGTTTCTCCATAAACTCCGACATATCAATACGCACCATGGCATCTTCACTGTCGAACATAAAACTAGCGAGCGTTTTACACAGTTCTGTTTTACCAACCCCTGTTGGGCCTAGGAATAAGAAGGAACCAATTGGTTTGTTCGGATCAGACAGCCCCGCTCGGCTACGGCGAATCGCATTCGACACTACCTCAACCGCTTCTTTTTGACCTATCACGCGTTTATGCAGTACCTGCTCCATACGCAGCAGTTTTTCTTTTTCTGCTTCGAGCATTTTGGATACTGGGATTCCCGTTTGCTTAGACAGCACTTCAGCGATCTCAGCATCAGTCACCTTATTGCGTAGCAACGTCATCTCTTGCATCTCTGCTTGAGTGGCTAAGTCCAGTTGTTTCTCCAACTCAGGTATACGACCGTATTGCAACTCTGACATACGACTTAAATCGCCAGCTCGGCGAGCAAGTTCCATATCAAGACGCGCTTGCTCCAGTTCAGACTTAATGTGCTGGGTGCCTGAAAGTGCGGCTTTTTCCGTATTCCAAACCTCTTCTAACTCAGCAAACTCACGCTCTTTCTCTTGCAGTTCTGAGTTGAGGATCTCAAGACGTTTTTCACTGGCATCATCTTGTTCATTGCTAAGCGCTTGCTGCTCAATCTTAAGCTGAATGATTTTTCGCTCTAGCTTATCCAGAGACTCTGGTTTTGAGTCCATCTGCATACGAATACTCGATGCTGCTTCATCAATTAAGTCGATGGCTTTATCAGGTAGTTGACGGTCTGAAACATAACGATGCGATAGGCTCGCTGCCGCCACAATGGCAGGATCAGTGATCTCTACATGGTGATGCAGTTCATAACGTTCCTTCAAACCGCGCAGAATGGCCACGGTGTCCTCAACGCTTGGTTCATCCACCAGCACTTTTTGGAAACGGCGCTCTAAAGCGGGATCTTTTTCCATATACTGACGATATTCATCTAAGGTTGTTGCACCCACACAATGCAGTTCACCACGCGCTAAAGCAGGTTTAAGCATGTTACCGGCGTCCATCGAGCCTTCACCTTTACCGGCGCCAACCATAGTATGAATTTCATCGATAAAGAGGATGATGTTACCCTCTTCTTTAGATAGTTCGTTTAAAACTGATTTTAAACGCTCCTCAAACTCGCCTCGATATTTAGCACCTGCGACCAATGCGCCCATATCTAATGACAATACGCGACGGCCACGTAAGCCTTCCGGCACTTCATTATTAATAATACGCTGGGCCAAACCTTCAACAATCGCAGTTTTACCCACGCCTGGCTCACCAATAATTACTGGGTTATTTTTCGTGCGACGCTGTAATACTTGAATAGTGCGACGAATTTCATCATCACGGCCTATCACCGGGTCAAGTTTGCCTTGCTCGGCGCGCTCGGTAAGATCGACAGTAAATTTCTCTAATGCTTGACGCATCTCTTCAGCATTTGGGTCATCAACCTTTTGCCCGCCTCTGACCTTATCAATTGCTTCACTGACTTTCTGCTCTGTGATGCCAAACTCTTTTAGCAATGCACCAAGAGGTCCTCGGTCTTCAATCGCAGCGAGGAGGAAGATCTCTGAAGAGATATAGGTGTCTTGGCGCTTTTGTGCCACTTTGTCACATAGATTAAACAGCGTGCCCATGCTGCCTGATAGTTGAACATCACCGCCGATACCACTTACCTTAGGTAAGCGATCCAACATTTCTCCCAACTTGGAACGCAACTGAGAAACATCAACGCTTAACATCGTCAACAGTGGACGGATCGGGCTACCATTTTGATCCATTAACGCCACCATCAAGTGGACGGGTTCAATGTATTGATGATCGCGACCTAACGCCAAAGACTGCGCGTCAGAAATAGCGATTTGGAACTTGCTAGTAAATCTGTCTAGACGCATTTCAACCTTCCTAAACTCAACTGAGGTAATTCTATTTCAGTATGAAAGATGGCTACGCTTAGGCAGATTTTCAAGGGAGCAGAAAGGAAAAAGGCTGACAAATGTCAGCCTTTAAGATTACTCAAGCCATATTAAACTGGCTTGCCGCCCTGTAACGCCATCGCGGCGATAAGAATAAAAGCGTTCTGGATCCGCATAGGTACACATACCACTGGCAAAGACTTGTTGAACACCGAGCTTATTTAAGCGCTGGGTTGCGATTTGATCCATGTTAGCCCACCATTTTCCCGCTTTACCTGTCGGCTTAAAAGCTATGCTCGCTTGCGAATCAGAATCGCAGAATGCTTGCAACACATCATCACCCACTTCAAAAGCCGAAGGACCAATAGCAGGGCCAAGCCAAGCAATCACTTCGCCGTCAAAAAGCTCTACCGCATTCTCAACAATACCGTGCGCTAAACCACGCCATCCAGCATGAACCGCGGCCACTTGTGTACCTTGAGTGTTAGTCAGTAGTACTGGCATGCAATCTGCTGTCATTGCTGAACAGACAACACCGGGTTGAGCGGTAAATACACCGTCTGCATCCAATATTTGGTCTGTTGGTTTGCTCACGACTTCCACATGAGTGGAATGCGTTTGGTTTAACCAAACAGGCGCACTGGGCATTGACGCTTGAACAACAAGAGATTGGCGATTTTCAAGTACCGCTGCTAATTCATCCCCAACGTGACTACCAAGATTTAAACCTTGATATGGTGCAACAGAACAGCCGCCGAGACGTGTGGTCGAAATGGCTTTTACCTGTTTTGGCACTTTCCACTTAGGGATAATTAGCGACATGGTTAGTACTCTTCTTCTAATCCGTGCTCTTGAGTATCAAGGCGCAATGCTTCGGTCATTGCAACCATATCATCTGGCACTGGAGCATGGAACTCAAGCTCTTCGCCTGTGATTGGATGCTCAAAACGCAGCATTACCGCATGCAGCGCTTGGCGGTCAAAACCACGAATCATATCCGTTAGCGCTTGCGTTGCTCCCGAAGGAATGCGCGCACGTCCACCGTAAGCGGCATCACCAAGCAATGGGTGCTGCAGGTAAGACATGTGAACACGAATCTGGTGCGTACGGCCAGTTTCTAGACGTAGGCGAATGCGAGTATGCTCACGGAAGTGCTCTGCGACACGATAATGCGTCACGGCTGGTTTACCCATAGGGCTCACGGCCATCAGTGTGCGTTTAGTCGAGTGACGACCAATTGGCTGATCAACCTTACCACCAGCGGTCATACGACCAATGGCAATCGCTTCATACTCACGAGTAATATTGCGCTTTTGCAGTGCTCGCACTAAACGGGTTTGTGCAGGCACGGTTTTCGCAACCACCATTAAACCCGTCGTGTCTTTATCTAGACGGTGCACGATACCCGCACGTGGTACTTCCGCAATATCAGGGTAATGATGAAGCAATGCGTTTAGCACTGTGCCATCTGGCGTACCCGCACCTGGGTGCACAACAAAATCACGCGGTTTGTTAATTACAATGATGTCATCATCTTCAAAGACGATATCCAACGGAATATCTTGCGCTTCCCAACGCTCTTCATCTTCAAGTTCCGCTTGCAGTGTGATGACTTCGCCACCCATTACTCTCGTTCGCGGCTTGGTAATCACCTCGCCATTAACTTGAACTTTACCCGCAAGCAACCACTCTTTGAGTCGCGAACGTGAGAAGTCGGCAAAAATTTCTGCGATAGCCTGGTCAAGACGTTGACCTAATTGACTATCTTTTACTGTATTGGTTAATTCAATCTGCTGAGCCATATCGAACTTTTTTAAAAACTGTGAGACTAATTGTCACTAGTATGGAAGAATATTGCTCCATTGTATCTGCTACCGACAAGAAAGTAACGGAAGCGAGAGAATTATTTACTTCAAGGAATCGACTCCTGACATGAAACAGCATACTTTATCTGGATTATTGGCACTTAGTTTACTCGTCGGTTGTTCCAGCAGCGAAGAGATTGTTCCAGATGTACCGCCATCAGAGCTTTACTCCGAAGCTCAAGAATTACTGCAACAAGGTAGTTGGACAACAGCCATCAGCAAACTTGAAGCGCTCGACTCACGCTACCCATTCGGAGCTTACTCTGAGCAAGTTCAACTTGATCTTATCTATGCTTATTATAAGAACAATGATTTGGCATTAGGCCTCGCTACAATCGAACGTTTTATTCGTTTAAACCCAACGAACGAAAAGCTGGATTGGGTTCTTTACATGCGTGGTCTGACTCATATGGCTCAAGACCGTAACTTTATGCACGATGTTTTCAACATTGACCGTAGCGACCGAGACCCAGAGCCAGTTAAATCTGCCTTTGCTGACTTCAAGAAACTCTTAGAGCGTTACCCGAACAGTCCTTACGCAGAGGATGCGCAGAAGCGTATGTATGCACTCAAGAACCGCTTGGCTAATTATGACCTTGCAACAGCGGATTTCTATCTGCGCCGAGAGGCGTGGATTGCAGCAATCAACCGCTGTCAAGAGTTGCAAAAAACTTACCCTAATACGGAAGCTGCGCGCCAATCTCTAGAGATCCAGTTAGAAGCATACGAGGAGCTTGGGTTGGAGGAAGCGGCAGAGCGCACTCGCCAGTTAATCAAGCTCAATCCGAGTTAAAAACTCGCTTCAAATAAAAAAACCGCTTCAATGAAGCGGTTTTTTTTATCTTATTTAAGCAACTTTAAATTGCTGAATAATCGTCTGCATATTCGATGCTAACTGACTCAGTTCACTACAAGCTTGCGCAGTTTGTGTGGACCCAGCAGCCACCTCAATCGATGAGTGATGAATATTCTCTACATTTCTCAGTAGCTCTTCAGATACTGAACTTTGCTCGCTACATGCGCTGGCAATTTGAATATTCATACTGGCGATATCGTCAACCGAGTTTCCAATTCCATCAATAATGCCACCGACAGAACTCGCTTGTTCGGTACATGAACCAATTGCTTCACAGCTTTTCGCCGTTGCCTCTACTGCGCTTTTCGCCCGTTGTTGCAACTGTTCAATGATACGCACAATCTCCTCGGTAGAGCTTTGTGTTCTACCCGCTAAGGTGCGGACTTCATCAGCCACAACCGCAAAGCCTCGTCCCTGTTCTCCCGCCCGAGCCGCTTCAATGGCAGCATTGAGCGCCAATAAGTTGGTTTGCTCTGCAATATTTTGGATGACATCGACCACCATACTGATATTGCTAGAGTCTTTTTCCAATTGTGCCACCATCGTTCCAGTGCTTTCTATGACCTCACGAGCGTAAACAATTTGCTCAGCAGCCGTTGATACGCCATCGGCACCTTGACGCGCTGTCGTGCTGGCAAATCCAGCCGCCGTTGAAGCCTCCTCAGTGTTGCTCGCGACTTCGTTAACCGTCGCTTGCAATTGATGCATCGCCGTCGCCACTAAGTTAATTTGATTTTGCTGGCTAATCATACCTTGCTCTGTTTGCTCAGAAACAGCGCTCACTTCCTCAATCGACGCCGCTAATTGAGTGGCAGAACTGGCGATCTGCAAAACCATTTCATGTAATTTGGCTTGCATCTGAGCACAAGTATCCGCCAACTCACCTAGCTCATCTTGACCAAACTCACTACGATTGACGGTTTGAGTTAAGTCTCCAAGTGAAATCACTTTGGCTAACTCCATCACCTTGCTCAATGGCGCACATATCTGCTTGGTGAGCACCCATCCAGTGATCAACATAAAGGCAACTAAAGCACCGATACTCACTCCACCCACAAGCAATGTTTGGCTAACGCGCTCTTCTGCAACACGCTTATCTTCTTCTATGTAGGCTTGGTTGAGGCTTTCCAGCGCACTCATAAACTCAAATGTCGTTTGGTACTGCTCATAACCATCGACTGTCAGGTCATTCGCTTCTGCAATTAAATCACTATCAACCAGCTCGCGAAATTCAGCCAACTGACTCTGATAGGCATGCCAACTTTGTTCTAAAGCCTTATATGCTGAGCGGTCTCTTTCGTCCCAAAGTCCCTGCTGATAAGCAGTTAAACTCTGAGCAATTTCATTTTCAAATTTGTCCATGTTCTCTTTCCAGATCGGTACAAGATCATGGTTTGGGTTAGCGACAATGGCGTACTGATCACGTCGAATCTCTTCAAGATTGATCTTCATATCTTTAACTTGCAGCACACTTGGCACCGTTGTATCAGTAAATACCACCAAAGCATCGCGGATATGATCGATTTGCTTGATCATAAAAAGAACTTGCATCGCAATCGCAATCGCAAGGGCCACAAAAATCACCGCAATTTTGTTTCTAATTTTTAAATCTCTAAAACTCATGACTCACCAGAATTTTCAACTATGAAAAAGTTAATTCAGCAAACGAATTAACCACCAAATTAGATTTATCCAGCTTATATACGCCTAATATTTTTTAATGACACTCACAAAATATATTTTGCGATTCACTTCACATAGAACTAACGATTTAAAAGCTAAGTCACGGAAATATAAGTAATTGGTTTAATTTAAATGAGCAATTGAGTGAACAAAGTGTTAAGCCAGCGTCATACGAGAACTTGTTGTTTTTCAAACCAATGAAGCAGAAGAGGGGAACTTGATAACTTATCGACACGCGCTACTTTTAACTAACAGGGAACTATTCTGCGGCACGGCATAATAAGTCGCAAATCACCACGGGAACTTAAATGGTCAAAGTGATATTACTCACGCTGTTATGCTTACTACCTCTCACCTCCTCCGCGTTGTCTCTTACCCCTCTGGATAAGCAACCACATTTTGGTGATTTACCGACATTGGAGAAAAAGGGGGTTATCCGCGTGCTCGTATCAGCCGATCTGGGTTTTTATTACATCGAGGCAGGACAACCCAAAGGTATCTTAGCTGAACTGCTTTATCATTTTGAAAAGCAACTCAAAAAGCGCTCTTCATACCTTAATTTACAGGTGATTCCTGTCGAGCGAGACGATCTCCTGCCACTGCTTGTGCAAGGGTATGGTGATTTAGTTGTAGCAAATCTTACTATTACAGAGCAGCGCCTTGGGCAAGTTGATTTCAGTACTCCAGTGCGCAAAGGTGTCGACGAATGGATCATTACCAACCAAAAAACACCGCAATATACAAATATCACCCAATTAAGTGGTAAAGAATTTTGGGTAAGGGCAAGTTCGAGTTACTTTGAAAGCCTGCAAGCGTTGAATAACAAACTCAATAAACTAGGTAAACCGCCAGTCTTAATTCGTTTTCTGCAAGAAACGCTACAAGACTACGAAATCATGGAGATGGTTAATCAAGGTCATATTAAAGCGACCGTGCTTGATAGCCATAAGAGTGAGTTATGGTTAAGCGTAATGAACAATATTCGAGCCCACAAAGCGCTTCCCTTACGTCAACATGGCGAGATTGCGTGGGCGATGCGAAAACAAAGCCCAAAACTAAAATCGGTCGTCAATCAGTATCTCGCGAAACACCGCTCTGGCACGTTAATGGGCAACGTGATTTATGGAAAATATCTCGACAGCACCCGCTGGCTAAGGCAAGTATTAGATCCCAACAATATTCGCAAACTGGAGTCGCTATCGCAGATCTTCGTCAAATACTCTTCACGCTATAACTTCGACCCTTTAATGATTTCAGCGCAAGGCTATCAAGAGTCAGGGTTAGATCAGCGTAAGGTCTCACACATGGGAGCGGTAGGTATCATGCAGGTCTTGCCGAGTACCGCAAGAGATCCCAACATCAATATTCGCAACATCTATAACACCGATAGCAATATTCACGCGGGTGTAAAGTACATGCGCTTTATCAAAGACCGCTACTTTAACGAGATGGACATTACTGCTGACAATAAAGTCTACTTTGCACTTGCAGCCTACAACGCAGGACCGGGTAACATCCGCAAGATGCGTCGACTTGCGCGCCAGCAAGGCTATGATGAAAATAAATGGTTTAAGAATGTTGAGATCGTGACAAGACGCAATATAGGCAGAGAGCCAGTTCAATATGTCTCCAATATCAATCGCTATTTCATTATCTACACACAGCTTGCATTACTACAAGATAGTCGCAGTCAATCAAATCATTCACAAACTAACCCGCTGATATTCCCAATTGAAATAGAGGAGAAATAACCAAGTCAGTGAGAAAAAGGGGGAATGTAGCTACGACGAAGTTTTTTGGTGATATAAATCACAACACTGGAGTGATTAAGGTTTGAGCAGATGATGTTTTTAGGTCGCATTAGTGCCCTAAAAAACAGAGGCTTTTTAGCAAGAGACCCTTACCAATCTAACGTGTTTTTTTCGTTTCACAAGCTTTTTCAACCTATGATTCAAAGACAGTTTGAGAAAGATCACAAATGAATCCGAGCAAAAATAACCCCTTCAAAATAGTGATACAGATCACATTCTTTCCTGCCTGAATCAGTAATCTGGAGTTAACCCATGAGGGATGCTACAGAGGAAAAACATTTATGAAAGTAAACATCACTGGTAAAAACATCGACATCACCTCTGCAATCCGCACGCACATTGAGAGCAAGTTTAAAAAACTTGAGAAATGGCAAGTAGACATTATTGGCTGCCAAACTTCGTTTAGCGAAGAGCCAAACAAACAGATGAAATTTGAAGCAGTTATCACGGTACCAAAAGGAAAATTAGTTGCTTCAGCAATCCACGAAGATTTATACGCTGCCGTTAATGAGGTAGAACAGAAACTAGAACGTCAGCTAAACAAACTACGCCATAAACCAGAAGCTCGCCGCAGCGATAAGCCGGAGCTTGAAGTAGAAGACGCGGAATAATTAAACGATGTGAGAAATAGCGCCGTAAGGCGCTATTTTTTTGCTTGACGCTGAAAACACGGTTGCTTATTGTGTTTAACAACACATACTGTGAATGAAATTTATGCGATTAACCCAACTGTTCTTTTTCGACTTGTTTTTTCTCCAATAGGTTTTGGAGGCTGACTCGTTTGCGGAAGATAAGTCAAAAACGAACAGAAAGCCTCCCTCTAGGGAGGTTTTTTTATTTAAGGATAATAGGATGACAGAACCACAATACTCTCTTGACGAAATTCGAGTTCGACTCAACGAACTCGACGATAAACTGTTACAGCTACTTTCTGAGCGCCGTAAGATGAGTATTGAAGTCGCGAAAAGTAAAGTCGAGACGGCAAAACCCGTTCGCGACGCCGAACGCGAGCAGCAGTTACTGGTGAAACTGATCAATAGTGGTCTTGAGAAATATGACCTAGATGCGCAATACATCACGAAACTGTTTCACGCCATCATCGAAGATTCTGTTCTGCTTCAGCAAGCTTACTTGCAAAACTTGGCTAACCCTCAACTAAGCCGAAAGCCGCTTGCTCGGGTCGCCTTTTTAGGTTCCAAAGGATCATACTCTCACTTAGCCAGTCGAGAGTATTTCAGCCGTAAAAACACTGAGCTTATTGAACTAAACTGTGACGGTTTTCGCGATGTCGCCACAACCGTTGAGTCAGGGCATGCAGACTATGGCGTTTTGCCAATTGAAAATACCAGTTCTGGCTCAATCAACGAAGTCTATGACTTACTCCAACATACCACCCTATATATCGTTGGTGAGATTACTTTGCCGATTGAGCACTGTTTAGTCGCCACCGAAGAGATTCGTCTTGAAAACCTAACGACACTCTATTCACATCCTCAACCCCATCAGCAATGCAGTGAATTTTTAGGTCGATTAAAGAATATCGAGCTAAAAACCTGCGCAAGCACCGCTGATGCGATGCAAAAAGTGCGAGAACTAAATCGCACTGATGTTGCAGCGATCGGCAATGCATCATCAGGGAAGCTCTATGGTCTTCAAGCTATTCAGGGCAATATTGCTAACCAAACAGAAAATCATACTCGCTTCATTATTGTCGCGCGTAAACCTGTTGAAGTCTCGCCGCAAATTCCGGCGAAAACGACCCTGATTATGTCCACATCACAAGAGACGGGATCACTGGTTGCAACCTTACTTGTGCTGCAGCGCTATCAAATTAACATGACCAAGCTGGAGTCTCGTCCAATCATGGGCAACCCATGGGAGGAGATGTTCTATGTCGATGTCGATGCCCACTTAGATTCAGAAAATATGCAAACCGCACTGTCTGAGCTGACTCGCATCACTAAACACTTGAAAGTGCTCGGTTGCTATCCAAGCGAAAATGTTAAACCGACGCAAGTGAAACTCATTTAATCCGCTTTCAGGCTACCCCATGCAAGCACGTTGACTGATGTTCAGTGCTTGCATGCCACTTCCACAGTGACAATTCTTCCAACCGATAAATATCCCAGCGCTCTGTCTCACACTCACCCTCTACCACCAGCTAAAGATCTCAAAATCAATGTAATAAATGTAACGACAATCAAAGCTGCAACGGCCTGCAGAAGTTGACTAAAACTAGTGATGGATTTCAGTGAAATTGATGCATTATTGAGCACCAAAATGTAATTCAGCGTCGTTAGGCCAAACAGAATAGGCTCTTTCTGGCGATAACCTAAGCCTAAAAGCCCAGAATCTAAGTCTGTTGTTAAATGACCATGAAACTCAATACAAGAGTCCTGTTACTCGTTGCCCCCGTGATACTACTCAGCGCTGCGATTTCGAGTTATGGCATCTATGAAAATCAAAAAGATGCGCTCATCAAGCGAGAAACCAGTTATTTGCAGTTAACGATGGAAAAACTTGCCGGTCACTTTCGGCAGTCCTATGCGTTGGTCAACAGTTACGCATTGACCTTATCCCGCAGTGAAATTGTTTTAAAATATCTGCGCAATCAAGGAAACGCATTTATCGAAGTCGACATGCTCAATAGCATGCAACGAATCATCAACAGTTTTCAGTCTGTCTCGCAAGACTCTATTGGCATTGCCATCTTAGATGACCAGTACAAACCTAGATTCTTTGCCGACAATCAAAAAGATCCTTTCTCCACCATCGATATTCGTGCATTAGAATACGTTCGGCTTGCCAATACCTTAGGTGGCAACAAAGAGCATATTGGTTTTAGTAAAAACCAGCAGGGTCAAAGTATTTTGATTCACTATCAAGTCATTGAACCTAAGATCTGGAACAAAGCACTCCCCAGTAGCGGTGCGGGCAACACTTTATTTATGGTCTATATGACTCTTGAGCAGTTTGATCAATTACAACGTTTAATCGAATTTGACACCGATAGCTCGATCTTTTTTACTGATCAAGCGGTGGATAAGAGCGGGCTCAATCAATCCATTGAACTCAAGTCTGGGCTATTTGCCACCCTTGACCCTGCCCAGTACTTGCTGGAAGAGAAACTGCGAGAAATTAAGTCACGACTCTTTGTTTTCTTTATCGGCTCATCGATCTTCACCCTGCTACTATTGTTGCGTTTACTCTATCACCATGTCACTAGTCCACTCACCAAGCTCGACAAACAGTTACTCGAGTTAGAAAGAAACCAACGCAATAACATCGATAGATTACCCAACAACGACGAGATTGGGCGTCTGTCTGAACGGTTTTACAGCATGTATCAGGAGTTACAATCTGCCTATCAAAAAACCAAAGCGCTGGCTGAAAACGACCACCTAACGGGACTAGCCAATCGCTATCAATTTCAAAATCATGTGCGACATCGCCTTGCCAACAACGCCCACTGTCAACACGCGTGGATCCTCTACATTGACTTAGATAACTTTAAATACGTTAACGACAAATACGGACACTGTGCGGGCGATAAACTGCTCACCAACTTCGCCAACCATATTCAAACACTGTGTCAAGACTGGCAAATCATTAACCATGTCAACTGTTTACCTGCAAGGCTTTCTGGTGATGAATTTGCGATTTTTGTTGCCGCGGGGGGACATAACAACCATGCAGATACTCTCGCTCAAGCGATTCTCGACCCCTTGGTGGATACCAGTGACTCACCACTGGGCAACTTACCGATTACCGCAAGTATTGGCATCGCGCGCTATCCCAGCGACGGAAAGAGCTTAGAAAGCCTACTCTCTAATGCAGACACCGCCATGTATCAGGCTAAACGTGCAGGGAAAAACCAAGTCTCTTATTATTCCGAGAAATTAGACAGTAGTGTCAGACGACGGACTCAAATTGAACGAGCCTTGCGAAGTGGTGAGTTTGATAAAGAGTTTTCCCTACGCTATCAACCCTACTACAACCGAAGTGGTGAGCAACTGGTTGGTGTTGAAGCGCTATTGCGTTGGCATTCACCAAAACTTGGTAAAGTTGCGCCAGAAGAATTTATACCTATCTCAGAGCAAACAGGAATATTTGGCAATATTGACCGCTGGGTAATCGAGCAAGCCTTCCGTGACTTTTCTGGACTCCAAGCGATGTTTGAGCATGAAATTCAACTGTCGATCAACCTCTCGTCTGCTGAACTCGACTCCAAGCAACTCGCGGTTTTTATCCAGATGATGTCTTTGCAGTATCAAGTAAAACCGCACCTGGTGGACTTTGAAATCACTGAAACTTTCGCGACTGACTCCCAAAGCTACTCCTTGCTCCATGAACTCTCAACCATGGGATTTAAACTCGCGATCGATGATTTTGGTTCTGGCTATACATCTATCACACAGCTAGTAGAATATCCGGTACAGAAGATTAAACTGGATCGCGAATTTTTAGCGGCACTAATCAAGACTGACAACCGCAAAGTGGTAAAACCCTTGGTTGATTTATGTCACTCTCAAGCCATGATCGTCACTGCTGAGGGCATAGAGTCAGAGGATATGCATAATTGGCTTGCAGACAATCAATGTGATTTTATGCAGGGCTATTACCTTTCTCCACCAGTCAAACTTAGTCAGTTGCGAGAATTTGCCAGTGCTAAAAAGGTAGAGAATCATGCCCACTCAAACAGTCATCGTTGCTTCGCTTAACCCAGCTAAAATAGCGGCGGTTGAAAGCGCCTTTAAAGCGACATTTCCTAGCCAAGATTTTCATTTCCAAGGTATCAGTGTGGCTAGTGATGTTGCAGCTCAACCGATGAGCAATCAAGAAACCTATCAAGGAGCCCGCAATCGAGTTAAAAATGCCAAACTCGCGGCAAACGGAGACTTTTACGTCGGGCTAGAAGGAGGGGTAGAAGAAGGCGTTACTTTTGCTTGGATGGTCATTGAATCGGCAACCCATCGCGGCGAGTCACGTTCCGCAGGAATGATGCTTCCACCCAATGTCGCCGCTCAATTAAGTGCGGAAAGCGAGTTGGGAGATATCATGGATAAAGAGTTTGATACGCATAATATTAAACAAAAAGGCGGAGCCATAGGCCTACTAACCAAGCATCAGTTAACTCGCAGCTCGGTCTACCATCAAGCTTTGATTTTAGCGCTGATTCCTTTCGCTAACTTAGAGCTTTACCCTGCGAACCTCTAACTTACTAAGCGATTAAAAAAAGAAAAGGTGCTCTAAGCACCTTTTCTCATTATTGACGTTGTAAAAGCTGGGTGATCGCCTGCTTTTCATCATCACTTTTGGATTTTAACTCATTAGAGCCACGAGTAATGGTCGCCACACCTACGCCCAACATTTGACTGATCTGACGCTGGGACAACTCACCTTTAAGTAGCTCACGCAAAATATTCACCCGCGCAACCAACGACTCTCTTTCATCCGGAGTCAAAAGCATCGTTAGCAATATTTCATGCTGTTCTGTCGCTGTGCTCTGTTTAATCAAATCTAAGATCTGTTGCCAATCAGTATACTCTGGTTGTTGTGACATGATTTACGCGCTCGCTCAATACTTAGTATTCATTTCATGTGGCTTAAGAAACGCACCATCCGCTCCTAACAGCTCACGATAGTAAACTTCAAACATTAATATGTTTTGCACATAGCCGCGAGTTTCATTGAAAGGAATGGCTTCGATAAATGCATAAGCATCTAATTTTCCTTGTGTTCTTTCACGCCACGTTTTGACTCTTCCTGGCCCCGCATTATACGCTGCAAATGCAAAAATTCGATTGTTATCGTACTGCTCAAGCAAACTCTGCAGGTAACGACTGCCAATCTCAATATTTTTGCCCACTTGATACAAATCGCCACTACCTTGATAGGTCAGTTCATACTTGCGCGCAGTGTACTTCGCTGTCGAAGGCATAATTTGCATGATGCCTCTCGCACCAACCGGTGACTTTGCTTCGACATCCATCGCACTCTCTTGGCGAGCCAAAGACATCAAGGTAATCGGGTCTACGCTATGCTTCTCGCCATAGAAATTAAACCACCAGCGGTGAGCGATGGGGAACCTCAGCTCAAGGTTATCCCACATTTTCGCTTCGATACTGCCTGTCACTGTAAGGTGATGCCAACGCTTATACGCAGCGTAGGCGGTCAGTTGCGCCTGCTGCTCTTGTGTCACGTTCCGCAGTAAATGACGCCATTCACTTTTGGCTGCCGCAATTTTATCTCGTAGGATCAACTCATCAATCCGACGCAGTGAGATATCAAATGGTTTAACCATTGCTCGATCAAGTTTGAGTGTCGATTGCGGGTACACCACGGAACGACCTAGCTCTTTTGCCGCTGCAACACTGTAGAAATTCCGTTGACCGACAATTTTCTCAAGGCGTTGGTTCGCTTGTTTTTTCTTGCCTAACGCCAGCTCTGAACGTGCTAACCAGTACTGCCAGCGTAAAGACTGCTGCACATTCGACGGCAGAACCGCGATCCAACTCGCCACACCAGTCCAATCCGCCTGTTGAATCGCTAGACGTGCGCGTCGTTCAATCAACTTACTGTTTTGGGAGGTTTTAATCTGCTCATCACGCCAATCCGCTAGTGAGCTTGAGTCCGTATTGATCAAACGCAGTGCAATATAATCCGCTAAACTTTGCGCCTGCGGCTGAGACATTTTTTGCCCTGCGACCACTTTCTGCCACGCTTGCTGAGCCTGCTCGACATTTTTACGCGCTAACTTTTCCAATGCCATTTCGCTTTGTCGGCGATAGAACTCATCCGCTGGTTGTTTCTTGGCAAATGCCGCGACATTCTCAGGTTTATCAAACAAGGCTTTCATTGCACTTGCTTGCTGCTGAGCTTTTGGCTCTGTTACTTGCTTCGCTAAGTACTTAAGTAAACTTCCATTACGAGCATCAAACGCAAGCAACATCCGCTCAAGAACCTGTTGATCGGTTTTCAGCCCAGCTTTATCCCAAGCCGAGAATAAAGGGTCACAAGCATCAGAAACGCTGCGTCCATGTAGCCACAAATCTTCCGCACCTTTATAAGCCGCCTCTGTTTGCCCGGTTTGTAACTTGGCGTTGTAATAGTGACATTGGTACTTTTCTCCCCTCGGGAGGTCAGTTTGAAACTCAAGTAAGGTTTGCCATTGCTTGCTGCTTGCTAGCTTATCGAGATAAGGCGCACGTATACGATTGGAAAACGGAAAGTCTCTGTGCTGCTCGATAAAATCTGTCACTTGCTGCGGCGATTTATCGCCAAGTTGCACCAAAAATGTACGGTAATCCACATAAGGCGTCAGTGGATAGGAAGCAATTTGTGGACGTAATGCAAGGTAGGTTTCAACTTGCTTTTGATCCAGTAACTGTTGCGCTTGATCATAGAGTGCTCTTTGCTCCGATAGAGAAGGAGCGGCAATACTCGCTGCGCTATATATCATCGTCGACACTGCCAATATCGATGAAGGAAGTCGATAGAACGACTTAGAAAACCTTGGCGTCATGTCATCTCGTCCTTGTGAGATACAAATATAGTGAACTACGCCTCACTGTCGTGAGTAACGTGGGGTATATAAAACTATTCTAATTGCTTCTGTAAAGCAGAGAGTTGTAAATAGAAATTATTTCATACAAGTGTGACACATTTAATCAATTCCCCTTCCCTAATAGACAAATTTCGTTAGTATGCGGGGTCAATCAGCATCAATTGTCAGGTTCGGTAACAATGCTTGTTCGGTTGGTGTAAAATACACGTTTATGTATATGGAAAGTTAGGAACGATCGGCAATGGCTGAATACGTATATACCATGTCGCGGGTGAGCAAAATTGTGCCACCTAAGCGTCAAATTCTTAAAGACATTTCTCTAAGCTTCTTCCCTGGAGCAAAAATCGGTGTTCTTGGTCTAAACGGTGCAGGTAAATCTACCCTGTTGCGCATCATGGCAGGTATCGATACTGATATCGACGGTGAAGCACGCCCACAACCAGGTCTAAATGTAGGTTACCTACCTCAAGAACCGGTACTTGACGAGTCTAAAACAGTACGCGAAATCGTTGAAGAAGCAGTTGCTGATGTGGCTGGCGCTCTCAAACGCCTCGACGCGGTATATGCAGCTTACGCTGAAGAAGATGCAGACTTTGACGCACTAGCCAAAGAGCAAGGCGAACTGGAAGCACTTATCCAAGCGAAAGACGGCCACAACCTAGAAAATGCTCTTGAGCGTGCTGCCAACGCACTGCGTCTTCCTGAATGGGATCAGAAAATTCAACACCTCTCTGGTGGTGAACGTCGCCGTGTCGCTATCTGTCGCCTACTACTTGAAAAGCCAGATATGCTGCTACTAGACGAACCAACTAACCACTTGGATGCTGAGTCTGTTGCATGGCTAGAACGTTTCCTAGTCGATTACACAGGTACTGTTGTGGCTATCACGCACGACCGTTACTTCCTAGACAACGCCGCTGGCTGGATCCTAGAACTTGACCGTGGTGAAGGTATTCCATGGCAAGGAAACTACACCTCTTGGCTAGAGCAAAAAGATGCGCGTCTGCAACAAGAAGCATCTCAAGAAAGTGCTCGTCAAAAAACGATCGAGAAAGAACTTGAGTGGGTACGTAAGAACCCTAAAGGTCGCCAAGCAAAATCGAAAGCACGTATGGCGCGCTTTGAAGAGCTACAAAGCACTGATCACCAAAAACGTAATGAAACCAACGAGCTGTTCATTCCGCCAGGTGAGCGCCTAGGTGATAAGGTTATCGACGTTAAGAACCTCACTAAGTCATTTGACGGTCGTGTGCTGATTGATGACCTATCATTCAGCATACCTAAGGGTGCTATCGTGGGTATCATCGGTGCCAACGGTGCAGGTAAATCGACCCTGTTCAAGATGCTAAGTGGTACTGAGCAACCAGACTCGGGCACTATCGAAATGGGTGATACGGTTAAACTGGCATCTGTTGACCAGTTCCGTGACTCAATGAACGATAAGAACACCGTGTTCCAAGAGATTTCGGAAGGCGCTGACATTATCAAGATCAACAACTTTGAAATCCAAGCACGTGCTTACTGTTCACGCTTCAACTTCAAAGGTTCTGATCAACAAAAAGTGATCGGTGAGCTATCTGGTGGTGAGCGTAACCGTGTCCACCTTGCGAAACTGCTAAAAGCAGGCGGTAACGTACTGCTACTCGATGAACCAACCAACGACCTAGACGTTGAAACCCTACGTGCACTTGAAGAAGCGCTACTTGAGTTCCCTGGGTGTGCAATGGTTATCTCGCACGACCGTTGGTTCCTAGACCGTATCGCCACGCACATCATCGACTATCGCGATGAAGGTCAAGTTAACTTCTATGAAGGTAACTACACCGAGTACATGGACTGGTTGAAGAAAACTCTTGGCCCTGAAGCGGCAGAACCGCACCGCATTAAGTACAAGCGTATTTCTAAGTAATCCCCCTTTAATCAAGAGAGATAGAACACGATCTCTGCTTGAAATTTGCTCTAAGGCCGCTAATATAGCGGCCTTTCTTGATTTACAGTACTGCGTAATAAAACGACAAAAAAGACTTTCATCACTATCTTTAAACAATTCCAAATGGCAAACAGAGTTCTTCTGTTAAGCTGAAAGACAAACGGATTGAAAGAGAGTTAACTATGATTGAACGTCGTCGATTTTCACGCATTGTATATCAAGCAATAGCCGTCGTTTCCCAAGGTGAGAACCAAGTGGAAGCCAGCGTAAAAGATCTATCGTTACATGGTCTCTTACTAAGTAGCTCCCAGAGCAATCAACTGGATTTAACCCAACCAATAGAGGTCAAATTCCAGTTACCAGAAAGTGACATCTCTATCGAGCTCAAAGGAAGAATTATCAGTGAAGAGCAAGGGTTAACCCGTGTGATCATTGAACATATTGATATCGATAGTATTAGTCACATCAAACGTATAATTGAACTCAACGTTGGTGATGATCAGCTACTGCATCGTGAAATCGAACAGCTATCGGACCTAGCAGAATATTCCTAACACCGCTGTATGTCACAAAGAAAAATAACAATTACTATTCCGACTGGTAAAGAGGCACAACATTTCTCTATCAGTCGTTCAGCTCTATTACTGTCTATTGCTGCCAGTGTCACGATCATCGGTTCCACCGCTGGTTATATCCATTACAATCAAAGCCATATTGCCGAATTAAATCAACAACTGGCTCATTCTATCGAACAGAAAACGACACTAGAGCAACTCTACGAAGAGCAGATGGATACCACCCATACACTGTCACAAGAGTTGGAAGAAAAGCGCGATCAGCTGCATGTACTTGGTCGCCGAGTCTATGATGTAGAGGCCGTGTTGGGTTTATCGGGCGAAGAGCCACTCGATGAGCAAAACTTGGAAGACCGCTTAGATGCAGCGGTAGTCGATTCGGCGGTTCGCGCCACCATGTTTCGTATGATACCTAACGACGCTCCATTAGATTACAATCGGATTTCCTCTTCATATGGGCGCCGTACCAACCCAATTACAGGCAAACGCCATACGCATACGGGTATCGACCTCACCTGTAACCGTGGCACACCGATAGTCGCTCCTGCCGACGGCGTGATCGAGACAGTGAGACCAAGTAAAAAAGGGTTTGGTAACTTCTTAACGCTGCGCCATTCATTTGGCTTTATGACCTCTTACGCACATTTACAGCACTTTAAAGTCAAAAGCGGCCAGTTTGTCTCAAAAGGTGATGTGATCGCGACATGCGGCAACTCTGGTAACTCAACAGGTCCCCACCTCCATTACGAAGTGCGCTTTTTAGGCCGTTCACTCAATCCGCAATACACCATGGATTGGACCCCAGACAACTTTAATTATCTGTTTGAAAAAGAGAAAAAAGTAAAGTGGGCACCACTGGTAAAACTGATTGATGACAACGTTCGTTTGCAAGTCAACCTCACCAACAAGCCGTTTGTCGAACAAGCCGTTGATACCGTCAGAAGCGACGCCAACAACAAAGTTAACGTCTCCGTTCAATAACTGAAAAAGCTGCCGATTGGCAGCTTTTTGCTTATCAGCAACAGCGTAAAAATCAGCCTCGATGGATGGAATCATTCGCCTGTTTGAGTAGGTTTTGACTTTCCACCATAAACTGTTGTGAGTAATCGCCAAACCAATCACTGACATGCTCAAAGTTCTTAATGAAGGTTGGCTTATCTTGATTGTCGAGAATCTTCAACGCTTCACCAAAGCAGTGATGGAAACGTTTGATCATGTCGATGTTCTCTTGCGAAGCAAAAATAATATCGCCATACAGATGAGGGTCTTGACCAAATAGACGACCAACCATCGCCAGTTCTAGGCGGTAAATTGGAGAACTGAGCTGCAGTAACTTATCAATACTTGGATTCTCATTGCTCAAATGTAGCCCGTACGCAAAAGAGGTAAAGTGACGTAAGGCTTGTATCAAGGTCATCCCATGATCATGGTCTTGAGCATCTATTTGGCAAAGACTCGCTCCCCAAATTGCAAACTGTTTTAGCAACCATTGGTAATGCTCAGCCCCACGTCCATCACAATAAGCAATCACCTGTTTAGCCAAACTGGGCACATCAGGACCAAACATCGGGTGCAATCCAACTACAGGGCCATTGTGAACCCGCAACATAGCATCAAGAGGTTTCGTTTTGATCGAGGTTAAGTCACATAAAATACAGTCATCAGGCAGTTGACCAAGCTTTTCTATCACCCTTTGTGTCAGGTGAATAGGCACTGTCACCACAACCAAACCAGCGTCATTAAGTAGCTCGTCGGCACGATGCCAATCTTGACTACCTAAAACCTTAACCTGATAGCCTGACAGAGTGAACATGCGACCGAACAGACCACCTAACTGCCCTTTACCGCCAACAATCACCACCGAACGCAACTCAGGATTTAAACATTTAAAACCTGAGTCTTTTTCGCTGGCATAAGACTCACGCATCGTACGGCGCAAAATGTCTTCGATTAACTGTGGTGGCACTCCGATTTTCTCAGCTTCGGCACGACGCGAAGCTAACATCGCGGCTTCTCGATCCGGCGCGTAAATCGGTAAGCCATGCTCGCTTTTTACTTCACCAACTTGCTCTACAAGCGATAAACGCTGTGCAAGTAAACTAAGAATTTGCTTATCAACTGCATCAATTTGATCACGCAGCCCATTTAACTGTTCGGCCATGAATGTCCTTATCCTTTACTACTTAACCTGATAAACGCTCGCTTAAAAATGGCACTAACGCAGAGTGCGCATGACGTAGTAGTGTCTCAGTTGTTGACCAATTAATACAGGCGTCGGTAATAGAAACACCATATTTCATTTGATTTAATGGCTGTTCTGAGGAATGGTTACCCTCATTAAGGTGGCTTTCTATCATTAAGCCAATGATAGAACGGTTCCCTTCACGAATCTGATGAATGACATCTTCGGCAACCAAGGGCTGACGTCGGTAGTCCTTACGCGAGTTCGCGTGGCTGCAATCGACCATCAAAGAGGCTTCTAACCCCATTTGTGCCATCTCTTGCTCGCACTCAGCAACGGAAACTGAATCATAGTTAGTCTGTTTACCACCGCGTAAAATCACATGACCATTTGGGTTACCTTGTGTCGTGAGTAGCGCAACTTGCCCTTCACGGCTGATCCCCATAAAACGGTGACTAGAAGATGCGGCTTGCATAGCGTTGATTGCTGTCGATAGGCTGCCGTCTGTACCATTCTTAAACCCAATCGGCATAGAGAGACCGCTCGCCATCTCTCGGTGAGTTTGCGATTCTGTCGTGCGCGCACCAATAGCAGCCCAACTAAACGTATCAGCAAGGTATTGAGGACTGATCGGGTCAAGCGCTTCAGTAGCCAATGGAATATCCATTTCAGCAAGCTCAACCAAAAGCTGACGCCCAACGTGCAACCCATGCTCAATATCAAAGCTGCCGTCCAAATGAGGGTCATTGATGAGACCTTTCCATCCCACCGTGGTGCGCGGTTTTTCAAAATACACGCGCATAACAATATAGAGTTGGTCATCCAATTGCGCTGACAGTTGCTTTAAGCGACGTGCATAGTCCTTTGCCGCTTCAACATCATGGATTGAACAAGGGCCGCACACCACGAGCAAACGATGATCTTTTTTGTGAATAATATCGGCGATAGTTTGACGCGATTGCTGTATAAATCGGCGAGCTTTATCACTTAAAGGCAACTTAGCCTTAAGTTCATCAGGGGTGATCAGTACTTGTTCTTCACTGATGTTGATATTACTCAATTCACTTTTTTGCATAACCAAAACTCTGTAAAAAATTATTACACCTTAAAATCCATTTATTCAAGGCTGACCAAAAACCTTACGATAACAGGCAAAAACAATAATTCAAGTGTAAATTTAAATAAACATTTAATGTAAAAATAAATTTACGTATGATTTTTTTACTGCCTTTATTGTAAATCAACACTGAAAGCATGTTTTCTCAGAAGCAAAGCCTTTAGAATAAGCCTCAACCGCAAATGGAAAATAGGTTGATCAACATGGATTTGATCCTCTCTCTGCTGCAGCAAATGTGTGTCTACTTAGTACTTGCCTATATGTTGAGCAAGACACCGATCTTTTTGCCGCTCCTCAATATTTCAAATCACCTACGCCACAAAATTAGCATTTATATCCTTTTCTCATTGTTTTGTGTGATGGGGACCTATTTTGGCTTACAAATCAACGATGCGATTGCCAATACGCGAGCTATCGGTGCGGTCATGGGAGGACTATTTGGCGGGCCTGTTGTTGGCTTTTTTGTTGGTTTGACTGGGGGGTTACACCGCTATAGCTTGGGTGGATTCACCGATGTGGCATGCGCAATATCAACCACCGCAGAAGGGTTAATTGGTGGTCTATTGCATACTTACTTACTCCGCCGTAGCAAAGGCATACTGCTTTTTAGCCCTAGCATTGTATTTGCCGTTACCTTATTCGCAGAAATTATTCAGATGGCGATCATTCTGCTGGTCGCAAAACCATTTGATGAAGCATATGAGCTGGTGTCTGCTATTGCCGCACCAATGATCATTGCCAACTCGGTTGGAGCCGCTCTGTTTATGAGCATCCTCCAAGACAGAAAAACAATATTTGAAAAATACTCTGCCACTTTTTCACGCCGAGCGCTAAACATTGCCGAACGCTCCGTTGGGATCTTATCGGCCGGTTTTAATCCTACCACCGCAGAGAAAATCGCTCGTATTGTCTATGAAGAAACAAATGTTGGCTCAGTGGCGATTACCGACGATGAAAAAATACTCGCCTTTGTCGGTATCGGCGATGATCACCACAAACCCGAAACCCCAATATCATCGCAATGTACCTTAGACTCGATTGATAAAGATGCGATTATCTACCTTGATGGCAAAGATAAGCCTTACCAATGCTCAATTTCACCACATTGTAAGTTAGGTTCTGCATTGATCATTCCTCTACGTGCGGGCGATAAGGTTATTGGCACGATCAAACTTTATGAGCCGAAGCTGAAGCTTTTCTCGACCATCAATATGTCAATGGCTGAAGGCATAGCGCAACTACTCTCTAGTCAGATCCTCTATGGAGAACTGCAACAGAAGCAGTCTTTGCTAGCCCAAGCAGAGATAAAACTGCTGCATGCTCAGGTAAACCCACACTTTCTGTTTAATGCGCTCAACACAATTAGTGCGGTTGTCAGGCGAGAGCCAAATAAAGCTCGTGAACTTATCCAGCATTTATCGCAATTTTTCCGCAGTAATTTAAAACAAGATATAGAGTCCGTCTCACTGCAAGATGAGCTTGACCACGTGAACGCCTACCTCACTATCGAGAAAGCACGCTTTAGCGATCGCTTAGATGTGGAAGTCGATATCGATAGTGAATGGTTAGGGCGAAAAGTCCCCACCTTTACGCTCCAACCTTTGGTCGAAAACGCGATCAAGCACGGCACCTCCAACCTATTCGAATGCGGGGTGATCCGAATATACAGTGATATGGTTTCGCAGGGATGCCGTATTACCGTCGAAGACAACGCAGGTAGCTATCAAGCTCCGAAAGAAGATCATGAAGGTCTCGGAATGCAAATTGTTGCCAAACGCCTGACCAATAAATTTGGCCGAGTGAGCCAATTGCAAATCGACGTCGAACCGAACCAGTACACCAGAATGAGTTTTATCATTCCCCATCAAGACCATTAAGGAATAATCATGCTCTCCGCTCTAGTGATAGATGATGAATTATTTGCTCGTGAGGAACTCACCGAGCTACTTGAAGAAACGGGAAAAATCACCGTTGTTGACCAAGCAAGCAACGCCATTGAGGGGTTAAAGAAAATTAATCAACTCAAACCAGACGTGGTGTTTCTGGATATTCACATGCCACAAGTGACGGGTATCGAGTTACTGGCGATGCTCGATCCTGATATTCAGACGCGCGTTGTATTCGTAACCGCTTACGATCAGTTCGCGGTTCAAGCCTTTGAAGAAAACGCATTTGATTATCTACTCAAACCGGTCGACCCCAAAAGACTTGGGATTACCATTCAACGTTTGATTAAGTCTGACAATCAAAGCATCCAGCAGTACGCCCCTCTAACGCCACCTTGTTTAGATCAAGTTCCTTGTGTGGGCTTAAACCGTATTATGATTATCGCCACCGATGAAATTGAGTTTGCCTATAGTGATATTAGTGGGGTGCATGTCCAAACCGCCGATCAAGTGGCGACCTGCCAGCTTACGCTTAAAGTGCTAGAAGAGAAAACACCACTAGTACGCTGTCATCGTCAATATCTTATCAACATCAAGGCGATCAAAGAGATTAAACTGTTAGAAAACGGACTAGCCGAAATCGCTACCAGCAGTGAGCATCCTATTCCAGTGAGTCGCCGCTATCTAAAAACACTTAAAGAGCTGCTTGGGTTTTATTAGTCGATAGCAAAAGAGCCACAACAGTGGCTCTCTCAATCTGCACTCGACCATTAACTACCGAGGATGCGTTTCATCGCCTCAGACGCCTGTCGCCATTGTTCACTGCGTTGCAAATCAGCAAACGAAAACGACTGTTTCTTCAGTAGGCGCGTCGCTTCTGGGAACTCAAGAATCGGCAGGTTATCCAATACCTCAACTTGCCCGGCTCGGTTGTTACACAATAGCAGCATATCGCAACCTGCCACCAGCGCTTGATGAGAACGCTCAGCAGGCCCGCCCATGATTGCAGCGCCTTCCATATTCAAGTCATCAGAAAAGACGATGCCTTTAAAACCAAGTTGCTCACGCAATACCTTCTTAAGCCAATACTGTGAACCACTTGCCGGCTGATCATCATACTGCGGGTAAATCACGTGCGCAGGCATCATGGCATCAAGCGATCCCGCTTCAATCTGAGCTTTAAAAACAGCCATATCTTGCTCTAATATGGTTTGACGCTCATCGTAAGGGGTTTCCAAGTGAGAATCAGCAATCACACCACCGTGTCCAGGAAAGTGCTTACCCGTGGTCGCCATTCCTACTGACTTCATACCACGCATAAAAGCGGAGCTGTGACGCAGAATCGTATCTAGGTCTTCACCAAATGCTCGGTCACCAATCGCCTTACATTCAAAACCTTGGTCCAGCACTGGCGCAAAGCTCAAGTCAATATCATGGGCAATTAACTCTGCCGCCATTAACCAACCACCTAATTCCGCCATACGCTCACTTTCAGCTTGCTCTGCATATAACTTAGCAGCGGGAATACGACTAAAACCTTCGCGAAAACGCTGAACTCGACCACCTTCTTGATCAACACCAATTAATATTGGTCGTTTTGCAGCTTTGCGAATCTCTTTGTTTAGCGCTAAAAGTTGCTGACTATCGTGGTAGTTGCGAGCAAACAAAATCACGCCTCCTACCGTTGGATGCTGTATGACCTCTTTGTCTTCAGCTGTAAGTTCATATCCAGCGACGTCCAACCATAACGGCCCCATAATTTCTCCTATTTGCGCATCAATTTCGCTTTGGCTTTGAGGTTATTCTGATTATTCTAGCTTTACAATGGATAAGTGAATGGATTGGTGAAAATTGGATATGAGTACAAAACAACGCTTTATTGGCGTGATGTCAGGCACCAGTATGGATGCTGTCGACACCGCATTAGTAGAAATTGAAGACAATCACATTGAACTCCTTGCCGCGCTCGACTTTCCCTTTCCTGCGGATCTTAAACAGCGCTTATTGGCAATTTGTCTTGGACAAGAGACTAACTTAGCCGAAGTGGGTGAGCTCGATCACCTGCTAGGACATCTGTTTGCCGATGCCGTCAATGCCCTACTTAAGCACGCAAACTTAGATGCTGCCGACATCATCGCCATCGGTAACCATGGACAAACGGTCTACCATCGTCCAGATGGACAGGCACCCTTTACCATGCAAATTGGTGACGCAAACATTATTGCCACCAAAACCGGTATTAACACCGTCGCCGATTTCCGCCGTAAAGATATGGCGCTCGGCGGACAAGGTGCACCGCTGGTTCCTGCCTTCCATAAATCGATTTTCTCAGCCAAAGAGTCGAGTGTCGTCGTGCTCAACATCGGAGGCATCGCCAATATATCCGTCCTTCGTCCTAATCAACCCGTAATTGGTTACGATACTGGCCCGGGCAATATGTTGATGGATGCGTGGTGCGAGTTACATCGTCAAACCAAGTTTGATAAAGACGCGCAATTTGCTCTTGAAGGGCGAGTCCATTCAGCTCTATTAGCGCAACTGATGAATGAGCCTTACCTCAAACGCAGCGCCCCTAAAAGTACCGGACGTGAGCTATTTAATCTTCCTTGGCTTGAGCAGCAACTCTCCGCTTTCTCACTTTCGCCGCAAGATGTACAACGCACCTTATGCGAATATACAGCAGTGACGATAGCTAATGAGGTCACGCGTTTCGCTGTCGGCGACCAGCCGGAGTTGCTGGTTTGCGGGGGCGGCGTTCGTAATCCATTGATAATGCAAAGACTTAATGAGTTATTACCAAGCTGGAACGTGACCTCAACACAGCAGAAAGGAGTCGACAGTGATAACATGGAAGCGATGGCGTTCGCTTGGCTTGCACAGCGTCGCATCCATAACTTGCCAAGTAACCTTCCTGAAGTAACTGGTGCACGGCAGTTGGCTTCCCTTGGTGTTCTCTATTTTGCTGATCAATGAGGCCTCTATGACCAATGATGCGTTAATCGCTGCTCTAACTCACCTCGTTTCGGAAGGGCGTAACCCCGAAACCATGGATATCGACCTGCTCTCCTCGTACGATATTGTTAAGCGAATCAATCAGCAAGATAAACAAGTTCCATTGGCGGTTGAGCAAGCTCTGCCGGAGATTGCACAAGCCGTCGATAAAATTACGGAAGCATTTAAAGTCGGTGGCAGGTTGATATACATAGGGGCAGGAACCAGCGGGCGCTTAGGTGTGTTGGATGCGTCAGAGTGTCCGCCCACTTTTGGCGTATCAGACAAAATGGTTATCGGCCTAATTGCAGGCGGGCCAGAAGCCATTCTCAAGGCCAAAGAAGGCGCTGAAGACTCGCTTGAGCTTGGAGCAGAAGATTTACAGAGTATCCAATTTAGTGAAAAAGACGTGATGGTTGGTATTGCCGCCAGTGGAAGAACGCCATATGTACTCGGAGCACTGCGTTATGCGAATCAACTTGGCGCGACAACCGTCGCGCTTTCATGCAACCCTCAATCTATTATCGCGGAGGAAGCTGATATTGCGATAACACCTGTTGTTGGCCCTGAGGCGCTAACGGGGTCGACGCGCTTGAAGTCTGGCACCGCGCAAAAATTGATCCTTAATATGCTAACGACAGCCAGCATGATCCGACTTGGTAAGAGCTATCAAAACTTGATGGTCGACGTCAAAGCCACCAATAAAAAACTGGTGGCTCGCGCTGTACGAATCGTGATGCAGGCAACGGAATGTAAAAAAGAGCTCGCGACACAGCTTCTTGAACAAACCAACTATGATGTCAAACTGACCATATTAATGGTTCTTACCGGAATGGATTTACATACCGCAAAAGCTCACTTGGCAGCCAAAGAGGGTTTTCTGCGCCGAGCAGTGGAAGAGCATCACGCTGCCGAAAAAGGTTAGAATTGGTCAAAAAGGCTTGGGCTTTTTGCCTAAGCCTCACCACGGGTATTAATACGAACTTCGCCCTTCATCCCAACCACGCTGCCACTCCATACGAAAGCGTTGCGCTTCTTCTGTGCCTTCACAAACACCATCATAGTACTGTCCCGAAAGACCAACTTGGTAGGCGACATCAGGGTTACAAAACTCATTCACACCGGTTAAATAGCCTTGATCATAATCTGCACTATTCACATTACCCATTTTGGTGAGTTCACGCATCGAACGGGCATGGTTGCCTGTGACACCATCTTGATAACCGATTTGATACCAATCTCCGGCTTGCGCCATTTCTTCAACACTGCTGGCACAACCAGTTAATCCCACTAGCAAGATAACACTTAGTCGTTTTTTCATTATTTTTCCTTGTTATTTGCGTTCACCTAACCAACTTTTATTCGTCAGGGCACATATCCTTTAGTTTAACCACTTCTGCTGAGATTTAACCATTTAACTTTCGCCCGAACCACTTAATTGTTCAACTTGCCACTTAATCCGATATACGACCACTCACCCCAAATCCGGATGAAGCTGTTCTTACATCTCTTTAGTATGTACCGTGAATTTTAAGATCAGGGGACAAAGTTATGTTGTGGTTTTTAACTTGTGTAGCCGCACTCATTGGTGGTTACTTTATCTACGGGGCTTTCGTTGAAAAAGTATTTGGCATCAACGAAAAGCGTCAAACACCCGCACATACTAAAGCAGATGGCGTCGACTACGTACCAATGTCGACCAAAAAAGTTTACTTAGTTCAGTTATTGAACATCGCGGGCGTTGGCCCAATTTTCGGCCCTATTATGGGTGCGTTATACGGCCCAGCCGCTATGTTGTGGATTGTGATTGGCTGTATTTTCGCTGGCGCAGTGCATGACTACTTCTCGGGTATGCTGTCTGTTCGTAATGGCGGAGCATCGGTTCCAACCATCACAGGGCGATACCTAGGCAATGGCGCAAAACACTTTATGAATATCTTTGCCATCGTCTTGCTTCTTCTTGTCGGTGTGGTGTTTGTATCTGCTCCAGCGGGTATGATTACTAACTTGATTAATGATCAAACCGACTTGACTGTGAGCATGACAACCATGGTTCTGGTTATCTTTGCCTACTACATCATCGCAACGATTGTCCCTGTTGATAAGATCATTGGTCGCTTCTACCCACTGTTTGGCGCATTACTGATCTTTATGTCGGTAGGTTTGATCACAGCGGTTGCTTTCTCAAGTGAACATACTGTGATGGGCGATTTCCAAGTCACTGACATGTTTACCAACTTAAACCCAAATGATATGCCTATCTGGCCTGCGCTGTTTATTACTATCGCATGTGGCGCTATCTCTGGTTTCCATGCCACTCAATCGCCTCTGATGGCACGCTGCATGGAAAATGAGAAGAATGGTCGCTTTGTATTTTATGGTGCCATGATTGGTGAAGGTGTTATCGCTCTAATCTGGTGTGCACTAGCGCTATCATTCTTTGGTTCTCTTGATGCGTTGCAAGAAGCTGTTAGCAACGGTGGTCCAGGTAACGTTGTCTATGCGTCATCATTTGGTCTACTTGGCGTGTTTGGTGGTGTCCTAGCGTTCCTTGGTGTGGTAATTCTTCCTATCACATCTGGCGACACCGCTTTCCGTTCAAGCCGTCTGATCCTAGCTGAATACTTCAATATGGAGCAGAAAACGCTACGCAATCGTCTACTGATGGCAGTACCACTATTTGTTATCGGTGGCATCTTAACTCAAGTTGACTTCGGCATTATCTGGCGTTACTTCGGTTTTGCAAACCAATCAACAGCCGTCATGATGCTGTGGACAGCCTCGGCTTACTTACTACGCCACAATAAACTACACTGGATTACATCTGTTCCAGCCGTGTTTATGACTACAGTCTGTGTCAGCTTTATCTTGAACAACAGCTCACTTGGCTTTGGTCTGCCAATGCAAATTTCAACAATCGTTGGCGCCGTGTTTGCTGTTGCGGTACTTGGATATGTAATTAAAACATCAAAAGGTAAAGGTGAAACTGAACTGGCTGATGAAGAAAAACCAAAAGCAGTCACTGAAACTGCATAAATCAACAATACCTTTGCTTGCGAAAAAGGCTCCTTCGGGAGCCTTTGTTTTATCGACAAGATAGACTAAACATCGCATTGATACACGGTTTAACTTTGGGGGGACAGTGTCGCTGTAAGCTTTTTACTCTTCGCTCCAAACACCCAGTTAGCCTTCTGTTGAAGATCATCCAAAGTAATGCTGTTTGCTGTTCCTTCAATATCGAGTAACGCCTCAATACCATAGCCATGTATTAGGTAACGACTATAGAACCAAGCGCGTTGGATCGGATCATCATTAATCGGTTCAACAGCGACGGCGAGTTGTTTGACCGCCGTAGAGAGCTCCTCTTCGGTAATGGAATTAGCTAACCCATCAAAGATAGTCTTTAAAGCGAGTTGAACCTCTTTTAAATCCTCACTTGCGACTTTTGCTGTCACAAACCAATCACTCCCCCACTCTCCATCTTGAGTCACAGGATATACTTCCGGAGAATAATCTAAACCGCGTTTTTCTCTTACCTCATCAAGAAGACGGGCACTTGCAATACGTTGTAGCGCATCCTCGGCAAAAACATCTTTCGCTGATTTCGCCCTCTTTTGTGTGTTAATGAGGCGAGTCAACAGCATAGTGCCTTTTTCATTACCTTGGTTAACTTCAACCAGCGGCGCTAACTCTCCCTTGTATTGATTATCAAAGTTCAACAGAGAAACGTTCTCGTTACTTAGATTAATCGAAGCGATATATTTACGTAACATAGGGGCAATTTGCGCAGGTTCCAGATCGGCGATAATGACCAATTTATTGCCACGGTTATAATGAAATAAGCGCTGGTGAACCTGAAGTAGCTGATCGGTAGTCACGGATGCAATATCGGAATTGAGGACAAAACGGTGTCGGCTATGTGGTTGATAAGTTTCGGCATTGATCGCTTTATACCATTGACCTTCTGGCGAACCGTAATAGGCATTATTGTTCTCATAAAACTCTTGTTTGACTGCCTCAAGTTGGCGCGGCTCAACCTTCACTTCCGTAGAGATATTAAAAATCGTATTTAGAGCTAAAGGCAATGCCTTCACTTCCGTGTTTACCTCTAAACCATGGAATGTGAAGCCAATAAATGGATACACCGCGACACCTTTCTTACGCAAGTAACTATCAAATTGTGCGCCGTTAAACTCACCTAGCCCACTTCGAGCAGCAGACTGAGGTAGTAAGTCACTCGCCGCATACAAGTCTGGCGTTAGCGCAGCTTTACCTCCTTGGCTAGCATAGACAAGATGCGCTCTCTGACCGGCTTGCGGGTCCCGTTGATACCAAACTTCTACTCCATTACTCAACTGCCAAACAGTAAAATCGCCCTCTTTTTCCGTGCGCGACACTATCTCTCCCTGAGCCTTTGGCTGTTTGAGCTCTGAAGTCACATCCTGAAGCTCCAGCGGTTTAAATCCAGTTTGAGCGTATACATCGGGCAGTTTTATAAGCTCTTGTTCTAAAGTGCTCAATGACTCACTCGCGCTATAACCCTGAAGCCAAGAGAGATTGGACGAAAGCAGATCCTCAATATTCTTATTGACCCGCTTTAAATCAATGTAAGTAACAAACTCATTGAGCGCCTGACGATTGGTCTCACGACTTTGTACTGGCATTGCTTGCTCAATAGCGAATACCTTGTCATCAACAATTTGTAATGGCTTACGCTTGTTCCACTCGTTGTCGAAGTTAGACAAAGTATTGCGATAGCCAGTCATAATGCTCTCAAGCTCACTTTGACTGACACCATAATCTCTTAAGGAACGGACAGTCTGCAAAAACAGTTGCTGAGTGGCCTCTCTGTTGTCAGCAGAAAACGCAATACTCGCGGCTGCGTATCGGTTATAGCCTATCCATTGAGAATAACTTCCCGAGTATTGCACTGCCTGAGCGGCATTGTTGAACGCAGCTTGGAGACGTTGAGTAATTAACTGCTGCGTAACTTCATCTAACCAATATTGATACTGCTGCCTATAGGTCGTGATAGCAATAGGGCCTCTATCGACAAGAAAGTGTAAGCTTGGCGATTCCATCTCTCCGACCAGCAAAGTGTAAGAGCCGTTATTAATTTTGTGACCACGCTGCTTATTAACCGCAGGCTTACCATTATTTTTCCACGTTGAAAATTGCTGTGTAATAAGCGTCGAAAGTTCTTCATTGCTTATGTTGCCAGATATAATCAGCTCAGCATTTTGCGGTTGATACCATCTACGGTAGTAATCTTTAAGCGCTTTTGCTGACGCCTGTTTAACGGAGTCTTCAGTCCCTAGCGGATCTTTATCCTCCAACACGGTACCTTTTACTGCTTCTAGGTACGCTTTAGTAAAGAGCGGTTCATTCTCTGAGCGACTGGCTCGGAACTCGCCAAGAATAACGCCTTTCTCTCGTTCAACCTGCTCTGGAGAGAACTCAATCCCATCAGCAACATCTCTCATCCAAGTCAGCGCTAAGGGGAGATGTTGTTTATCGGATAAATCCATTTTATAGGCCGTTAATTGATAACTGGTGAAGGCATTAATATCCGCACCAAAGCTGCCACCAGTCTTCTCAAACAGCCTAATCACCTCATTACCGGTAAAGTGACGACTGCCATTGAACGCCATATGTTCAACGAAATGAGCATAGCCTTTTTGCTTGTCAGACTCCTGCATCGATCCTGCATGAATCATAAGACGAATTGAGATTTCTTTATCTTCCGTTGGGTAGAGATGGTAGCGCAACCCGTTATCGAGTTGATACTGACTCCAGTTCGAGTCTTCTGGAATGGATTTATCGAGGTCACTATTACACCCCACGATAAGTAAAACGGTAAAGAAAGTAAGCCACTTTTTAATCAGTTGCATGAACAGCTCCTAGTCCAATTACTAAGCGCACTATATCGTTCAACGTGGCTCAAAATGTAATCCACCGGGTGGAATGGTGGAAAATACGACCGACAAGAGATAATTGTGTAATTTACATATTCATCAGTTAATTACTAAGATATCCAAACAAAAAAGCCCCTAGCTTATGTTTAAGCTAGGGGCTAGAAGACACTAAACGGAATCAGTCTACTTGTTTAATTTGCAGCTCTTTTGGCACTTCAAAGAACATGTTCTCTTCACGACCTGTCACTTCTTCCACAGAGCGAGTTCCAACAAGCTCTTTAATCCGTTCCATAATTTGATTCACTAGCTCTTCAGGCGCAGAAGCGCCTGCGGTCACGCCTACTTTTCGCTTACCATCAAACCACTCGGCTTGAATATCTTCTGGACAGTCGGTGAGATAACCAGGAGTGCCTAGTTTTTCGGCTAGCTCTTTTAAGCGCGTTGAGTTTGAGGAATTTTTTGAACCCACAACAATTACTACGTCAACGTTGCTGGCAATCTCACGTACGGCATCTTGACGATTTTGCGTTGCGTAACAGATATCATCTTTACGTGGTCCTTGAATCTCAGGGAATACGCGACGCAGCTCAGCAATCACATCAGCCGTCTCATCAACAGAAAGCGTGGTTTGGCTAACATAATGTAACTCACTTGGATCTTTAACCAATCCAAGTAACGGGGCGACATCCTCTGGCTTTTCAACCAAGTACATGCCACCAGTCTCGCTTGAGTACTGCCCCATCGTTCCTTCGACTTCTGGGTGACCAGCATGACCAATTAACACCACTTCCATATTACGACGGCTTGCACGTGCCACTTCCATATGAACTTTTGTGACCAATGGACACGTAGCATCAAATACGGTCAAAGCGCGTTGCTTCGCTTCTTGGCGCACAGCTTGCGACACACCATGAGCGGAGAAAATCACAATATTGTCGTCTGGCACTTCACTGAGTTCTTCGACAAAAATCGCGCCACGTTGTTTAAGCCCTTCCACCACAAAACGGTTATGTACCACTTCGTGACGAACATAAATTGGCGGTTGATACAGCTCCAAAGCGCGCTCTACGATACTGATGGCTCGGTCTACACCGGCACAAAAGCCACGCGGGTTAGCTAACAGGATTTTCATTTCATTGCTCATGGGGTGTTTTCTTCTTTGGGGCGTTATTCTACTGACAAAATTTCAACTTCAAAAGTCACATCTTGTCCTGCTAGTGGGTGGTTAAAGTCAACCGTGACTGAATCGCCAGCTATTTCAGTAATAATACCAGGGATCTCCATACCATCCGGACCACTAAACGCCATAATGGTGCCAACTTCAACGTCGGCATCTCCGACAAATTTGGCACGGTCCATATGGTGAATATTATCTGGGTTTGGTAAACCAAACGCATCAACTGCAGCCAGTTCAATCGCTTTAGACTCACCACTTTCTAATCCAAGCAGACACTGTTCAAAATTATCACTCAGGCTCCCGTCACCGATGACAAGTTTGGCTGGTTTGCCCATGTTGTGTGTACTATCGGCAACAGAGCCGTCTTTCATCTTGATAGTAAAATGGAGGGTAACGGTAGAGTCTTGGGCTATTGATTTCACGATACTGCTTCCTTGTCTTTATGGTAACGCCGAGCTTAGTCGGCTTATTAAACTATGTGGTGAAGGTATAAAAAAAACGCTGTCGAATCAACGGACAGCGTTTATGGTTATTCACTTTTATGCTTTCGCATTCTCTTTGCTAAGAAAGCCATCGAGGATAATCATTGCAGCACCAATACAGATAGTCGTATCGGCAAGATTAAAAATCGGCCAATGATATTGGTCAATATACAGGTGCAAGTAATCCACAACAAAGCCATGCACGACACGGTCAAATACATTACCGATTGCCCCACCGATAATCATCGCATAGGCGATGTTGTTCCATTTTTCTTTGGCGGGTAACTTGCTCATCCAATAAGTCAGCATTGCGGTGACCACAAAAGCGATCCCTGTAAATAACCAGCGTTGCCAACCGGCTTGATCACTTAAAAAGCTAAATGCGGCACCGTAGTTATGAGCATAAGTAATATTGAAAAACGGCAATACGTCAATGCTCTGACCCAATCGCATGTTCTGCATCACAAACAGTTTAATCGCGATATCAGCGATAAAAATTACCACCGCTAGCAATAACCAACGCACGCCAGACTCTTTTAGTGTTAATGCTTTTTCACTCATGTCCTTACCTAAAAACAACCCCAGTAAATACTGGGGCTGCTTGGTTATTAAAAAGTTCCATATCAAATGGCATTACTCTAAATTATTGGAACTGTGTTGCGGCGCTAAATCCTTGAATCCCCTGAGCATAGTCTACTATGTGACTGGGGTGAAAGGATGCTGGCAACAAAGCCATAGTTCCAAGAATGACGAGTAATTAGGCGAAGTGGCGAACTTCACCTTCACCATCAATATTCGACACACAACGACCACAAACTTTCTCATGACCTTCGATAGTGCCTACATCTGCGGTATGGTGCCAACAACGGTCACACTTCTCTGCTTCCGTCGCTTTCACTTCCACAAATAGACCTTCGATATCTGTCGCTTTCGCCGCGTCTGTTTTTTCGCTTAGAGGTTTCACTACCGCTGCTGATGTTAGCAGTACAAAACGTAGTTCATCTTCAAGCTTGTTGATTTGTGCCGCTAATGCGTCATCTGCGTAAAGCGTTACTTCTGCTTGTAGTGCACCACCGATGACTTTATCAGTACGAGCTGCTTCTAGCAGTTTGTTCACGCCACCACGAACTTTTTGGATTTCAGCCCAAAATTCGTTGTTTAGCTCTTCGCCTTCCGCTAGACCAAATAGTCCATCGAACCACTCACCAGTGAACACGAACTTGTCGCGTGCACCTGGCATTTCGTTCCAGATTTCATCGGCTGTAAACGACATGATTGGCGCCATCCAACGAACCAGTGCTTCTACGATGTAGTAAAGCGCGGTTTGACAGCTGCGTTGTGCGTGGCCACCTAGTTTCGCCGTGTATTGACGGTCTTTAATCACATCTAGATAGAACGAACCCATCTCAACTGAACAGAAGTGCATTAGACGCTGCATGACTGCGTGCGTGTTGTACTCTTCGTACGCTTTTACGATCTCTTCTTGTGCTGCTAGCGCTCGGCCTACTGCCCAACGGTCTAGCGCCACCATCTCTTCTGCTGCAACAAGATCTGTCTCTGGGTTGAAACCACTCAAGTTTGCTAGGAAGAAACGTGAAGTATTTCGGATACGACGGTATGCGTCTGCTGAGCGTTTTAGGATTTCGTCAGAAACCGCTACTTCACCGGTGTAGTCTGTTGATGCAACCCATAGACGAAGGATATCTGCGCCTAGTTTGTTGGTTACATCTTTTGGTGCGACTACGTTACCGATAGATTTTGACATCTTACGGCCGTGACCATCAACTACGAAGCCGTGCGTTAGCACTTGCTTGTATGGTGCTTCGTCTTTCATCGCGATCGATGAAATTAGCGACGATTGGAACCAACCACGGTGTTGGTCTGAACCTTCTAGGTATAGGTCTGCGCTGTTGCCGTTGAACTCTTCACGAGCATCAACAACAGCTGAGTGGGTAACACCTGAGTCAAACCATACGTCTAGCGTATCCAGTACTTTTTCGTATTGGTCAGCATCATCGCCTAGCAGTTCTGCGTTATCCACATCCCACCAAGCTTGAATGCCTTTTTGTTCAACTAGCTGTGCTACTTTTTCAATTAGCTCTAGCGAGTTAGGGTGCAGTTCAGCCGTCTCTTTGTGTACGAACAGAGCGATTGGCACACCCCATGTACGTTGACGAGAGATACACCACTCAGGACGACCTTCGATCATACCTTCGATGCGGCTTTGACCCCACTCAGGCATCCACTGAACACCTTTGATTGATTCTAGTGCTTTAGCACGTAGACCCGCTTGATCCATTGAGATGAACCATTGTGGTGTTGCACGGAAGATGATTGGTGTCTTATGGCGCCAGCAGTGTGGGTAGCTGTGCTCGTAAGCGTGGTGGTGCAGTAGCGCGCCTTTTTCTTTTAGCGTCTCTACAACCGCATCATTTGCTTTGAATACGTGTTGACCAGCAAATAGCTCAGTGTCAGGTAGGTAAACACCGTTTGAACCGACTGGGTTAGCAACTTCTAGACCGTATTTTTGACCAACAGCGAAGTCTTCTTGACCGTGGCCAGGGGCTGTGTGAACCACACCAGTACCTGAGTCAGTCGTTACGTGATCGCCTAGGATCGCTGGAACGCTGAAGTCGTAGAATGGGTGGTTGAACTGAGCAAGCTCTAGATCAGCACCTTTAGCAAAACCAAGGTTGTGGAAGTGCTCGATACCCGCGCGATCCATTACGTCTTTCGCTAGCTCAGATGCCACGATGATACGTTCTGGGTTATCGCCTTCGACTTGAATTAGTACGTATTCAAGGTCATCACGTAGACATACTGCGCGGTTCGCTGGTAGTGTCCATGGCGTGGTTGTCCAGATAACGATAGATACGTCACCGTGACCTTCATGACCTTCGTTTAGCTCAAACTTAGCCAGTACTGCTGCTTCGTCTGCGGCTTTAAAACGCACGTCGATAGACGGAGAAACTTTGTCTTTGTATTCTACTTCTGCTTCAGCCAGTGCGCTGCCACAGTCAGTACACCAGTGAACTGGTTTGAAACCTTTTAGTAGGTGGCCTTTGTCGGCAATTTTACCTAGCGCACGGATAATGTTTGCTTCAGTAGCAAAATCCATTGTGCGGTAAGGTTTATCCCACTCCCCCATGATACCAAGACGCTTGAAGCTCTCTTTCTGACCTTCAACTTGACCCGCCGCGTATTCACGACATTTTTCACGGAACTCAGCAGCCGTGACTTTTTGACCTGGCTTACCGACTTTCTTCTCTACCATTAGTTCGATAGGAAGACCGTGACAGTCCCAACCAGGAATATATGGTGCGTCAAAACCTGAAAGTGTTTTGGATTTAATAATAATGTCTTTAAGAATCTTGTTTAGTGCGTGGCCAATGTGAATGTCACCGTTCGCGTATGGAGGACCATCGTGCAACACGAATGACTTTTTGCCTTTTTTAGCTTTACGGATTTCACCGTAAAGATCTTCTTTGTACCAACGCTTAAGCATTTCTGGCTCTCGTTGTGCCAGATTGCCGCGCATTGGAAACCCTGTTTCAGGTAAGTTCAGGGTATCTTTATACTCACTCATCGATTCTTAATTCCGTTATATTGGGCGAAAGTTAGACATTATGTTAATCGGTGGAATAAACCGATTAACTCTTAGACTGACGCAGCCACACCCTTGCTGCCTCAGCATCCAATTCAATTTGCTGTTTAAGCGCTTCGAATGATTCAAATTTATGTTCATCACGAAGCTTTTCTAGAAGTACGATTTCTAGCTGTTTACCGTATAAATCGCCTTGAAAGTCAAATAAATGTACTTCTAATTGCTGACGAACACCATTGACGGTTGGTCGTTGACCAATGTTCGCCACTCCTCCAATCGCTTGCTCTCCAAGCCCTAGAGCTTGAACTACATAGACACCAGAAACAGGTGATACGCAGCGTTTAAGGGGAATATTGGCCGTAGGAAAACCTATGGTTCTCCCAAGTTTGCGACCATGGGATACTCGACCGCTAATACTGTAGTCGCGTCCAAGCATCTCTGCCGCTGCAGGTAAGTTGTCTTCCGCTAAGGCATTACGGATAGCCGTACTACTGACTCGCAGTTGCTGTAAGCAGAAGCTTTGCGTGCTAACCACTTCAAAACCATGCTCTTTTCCTGCTCGCTGTAACATCGCGAAGTTGCCTTTGCGACCGCGTCCAAAGCAAAAATCATCGCCAACTACGAGAAACTTAACACCCAATCGCTTGACCAACAAGTCAGTAATAAACTCTTCCGCCGTTAAATCGGCAAAATGACGGTTAAAAATGACACAAAGCAAACGATCGATGTTCAGCTTACTTAACTGAACAAACTTATCTCTTAAGCGAGTTAGACGCGCAGGCGCTTTATCTTTTGCAAACAACTCTAACGGCTGGGGTTCAAACGTCATCACCATTGAGGGCAAACCTAAAGCTTGCGCTTGATGTGACACTTGCTCAAGCACAGCTTGATGCCCTAAATGAACACCATCGAAGTTTCCTATGGTAAGCACACAACCTTGATGTTGTGGCAAAATATTGTGAATACCTCGGATCAATTCCATTAGACGTTGCTTTCTGCCTTTCTTTTACACTGCGTGAAACCGACGGATTATATACTAATCCTGATACCCAAGTAACCTCATTATGCTTGCTTCAGCGAGATTAACTTAGCGACACTACTCTGTCTCTGCTTTTAAGTCTCTAAGCCGCACGCCTAAAATCAGCAAGCAGATAAGATAAACGCCCGCGCCTAAACCAATCAATGCCGTCAACCACATCACACGCTCTGCAAAACTCCATGTCAACCATACGCTCATATCTTCAAGTTGCCAAAGAATCGCAGTCACCATAGCGCCACCTGCAATAATCAAGCGGGCGATAAACAGCAACGTTTTCTTGGTGATCTGGTAAACGCCTTGAATATGCAGCCCTCTATATAATAGAGACATGTTAACCAACGCAGACAATGCTGTCGCCATGGCCAAACCAACATAACCATAGAAATAGGCAAAAATCATATTGAAGCCCATATTGGTGACCATTGCCACGATGCCATATTTAACGGGTGTTTTCGTATCTTGACGAGAATAGTAGCCCGGCGCGAGTACCTTTATTAGCATGAAGTTAAGTAAACCCGCTGAATAAGCAAGCAATGACAGGGAGGCTTGTTGCACATCGTGAGGAGAAAACTCACCACGCATAAATAGCACCATCAGCATTGGTTTAGCTAGAACCATCAGACCAAGCATAGCTGGCAAACCTAACAGCAGTACCATTCGTACCCCCCAATCCATGGTACTGGCAAAGCCTTCACTGTGCGCATCGACATGTTTGCGTGATAACGCAGGTAAAATAACCGTCGCGATTGCGATGCCGAAAAGCCCCAATGGGAACTCCAACAAGCGATCAGAGTAATAGAGCCAACTGATTGAGCCTGTTTGCAAGAAGCTAGCAATAAAGGTATCGAGAAGTAAGTTGATTTGACTCACTGAAACCCCAAACAGAGCTGGGATCATCAGAGTGCGAATCTTCACCACACCAGGGTCGCGCCATCCCCACTTTGGCTTGACCATGACCCCTGCTTTTATAAGAAAAGGGATCTGAAACAAAAATTGCACTAAACCACCCAAAAACACACCAATCGCCAAGCCGATTTCTGGTTGGGCTAACTGCGGGGCGATAAACCACGCAGAGAAAATGATCATTACATTGAGAAATACTGGAGTAAATGAGGAAACGGCAAACTTACCCAACGTATTTAGAATCGCACCAGATAAGGCAACAAAAGTAATAAACCATAAATAAGGAAAGGTGATTTTGAGCATAAAGCTCGCCAGTTCAAACTTTCCAGCAGAAGGACCATCGTTAACCCAATCTAAAAACCAACCAAAACCAAACAAGGCTGTTACCGCACCGGAGCCCAAGATACCGAGCAACGTCACTATCGAGACGATCACCCCTAGGGTTCCTGATGCTTTGGCGATCAACTGGCGAGTTTTGTCCATATCGCCTGCGGCATGGCTTTCAGTTAAGACAGGTACAAACGCTTGTGAGAACGCCCCTTCAGCAAATAGACGGCGCAAAAAGTTAGGGATTTTATTGGCGAAGAAAAACACATCCGCACTTGCCCCAGCCCCCATAAGGTTAGCAACAACCACGTCGCGCACTAAACCAAGTACACGAGAAATTAATGTCATCGCACTGACAATCAAGCCAGATTTGAGCAGACGTTTACTCACAAACACCTCGAATATCAGCCATACTCAGTCAATCCGCCCAACTAAGATGAAGGAAAGTCGTGTTCAGGGCAGATAAGTATTAGCATTAAAAAAAGAATACTGATAGAATCCCCGCCATCTTAACCGCGATGACTCGTCGAATCCAAAAATTGTTTGGCTCAGACTGGTTTTTGCACAAATCATTTGACATTCGGGCGCAAATAGGGGATATTCCCTGCCCTTAAATTGTCACCGAACTAAAGTTTTTGGGAGTTAGACCCTTGGCAAATAGTAAATCTGCTAAGAAGCGCGCTATCCAAGCTGAGAAACGTCGCCAGCACAACGCTAGCCGTCGTTCTATGATGCGCACTTACATGAAGAAAACTGTTGCTGCTATCGAAGCAGGCGACAAAGAAGCTGCAACTGCTGCATTCGCTGCAGTTACACCAATCCTAGACCGTATGGCGACTAAAGGTCTTGTTCACAAGAACAAAGCTGCACGTCATAAGTCTCGTTTCGCTGCTGCAATCAAAGCTCTATAATAGAACTCTGATTTCCAGTGAAGAAAAAACCGGCCTTGGCCGGTTTTTTTATATCTAAATTTTAACTCACTGGCTGACAATACAAGTTGTGTAACAGGTGAATTAACGCCTTTACTTCTTCACTACTTAAAGTGTAATACACCGTTTGGGCTTCTTTACGAGTACCAACCAAGCCATCTCTCCTCAACCACGCTAAGTGTTGTGAGAGAGCAGATTGACTTAACGCTAGCTTGCTCGACAACTCGCCAACTGAGAGTTCTTGATTATGCAGTAAGCAAAGTATCTGTAAGCGCCTTTCATTGGCCATCGCCTTCAATAAAACTACCGCTTGAGCGGAGTTCTTTTCCATCTCTTGCACATCCATTCGCAGGCCTCCTTGGAACAGCAAAACATCTCACCAGAGTTTTGAGGCTGTATCGGTCGATATCTTATAAACTTAACTTTTTGTAAATGTTAATCGATTTAATTTAAGCTGTAAAAGACCTTAGTTAAATAGATTACTAAAATCTGCATCGCACACATTTTTTACCGCTGGGTGCTGGATCATGCGCTCCGCAAAAATAACGTAATACTCTTCTTTTAACTCATCAACGTGCCCAAGCAACTGTAAGGGCTGATCATCTTGTATTTCTTTGCTATACAGAGTTGGGGCAAGAAAGATAACGTCATCATGATAACGGGCAAAAGCTTTCATTAGTGCCACGTCATCAAACTCTCCCAAAATATCCACTTGGATGCCTTGTCGGTCGAACCACTCGATAACTTTACGCCCCATTGAGGTTCGGCTACCCGGGATCAACAACTTACGCTTCTCTAACACTTCCGGAAATTTTACATTCTCGACATTTCCTGAGCTAAAGAAACTCATACAACTTTCCCCAAGCTTTTTACTGAATAAGCCAGGACTTTGACTCGAATCTACTGGACAATCAGACAAAATCATATCGAGCTTATGCTGCGCTAACTGCTCCAACAGCATTTCGTGAGTCGATTCAAAACAGCGCAAATGAATACTGTTGTCGTCTGGCACTGTGGTCATCAAGATCTTGCTGACTAATCTCTTAGACAGCGCGTCTGCGACCCCTACATCGAAAAGGACGTTGGAATGCTGACTGTAATTGACGATGTCCAGCATCTCGTAGCTAAGACCATACATACGATCGGCATATTTAAAGACTAACTGCCCTAACTCGGTTGGCTCAACACTGCGTCCATTTCTCTTCGTCAGCTTACCGTCCAAACGTTCTTCTAGGGCTTTAATTTGGCCCGTCACCGTTTGCGGTGTTAAAAACAAGGCATCTGCCGCTTTGGTAACTGAACCTTGCTTGCACACCATCCAGAAGTAGTAGAGGTGGTTATAATTTAGGTGAGACATGTTCTATTTTTCTTATCCAATGAGAAGCTTAGTTTATAGCAGAAGGATATGATGACAACAATATTTCGGCTAAACCGAGATAAAGAGCATTTAATGCATACATTTACCGATTCAAAAATGACTTTTATGACAATCGAATGTCATAAATCACCGCAAATACTGACTGAACTCTGACTTTTCTGACATTTTTGCGATTGATTTCAATGTGGAAAATTACCAAATTTAAGTCAATAAAATCAAATAGATAAACCATAAGTAAAGCAATAATTACAGACATCTCCGTTTACAACATGAAAAAAAAACGCCGTTACACCTAACTGTAATATTACTGAAATATTTCCTCTCTACTATCGCCCTCAGATTCAACTTATAGACCAAATCAAACAGTAAACGGTCCAACGGAGAAAATATTTATGAACCAAGCTACTACTACAGCAGCACCAATTTCGAGCACGACTCGCTGGTTACGCTGGGCTAACTTGGCATTCATGTTGTACTTACTGCTTCTTGCAGTAGCGATGGTAGGTACAGGTTTTAAATGGTCAGTGGGCGATCAAGCAAAAGTTCTTTTTGAGTTTGCTTCTCACCCTGTAGCAGGTCTGATGATCGGCCTTGTTGCGACCGCTCTAATCCAGTCATCAAGTACAGTAACCTCTATTATCGTCGGTCTTGTGGCTGGTGGTTTGCCAGTTGAAACAGCAATCCCAATGGTTATGGGTGCAAACATTGGTACAACCGTAACCAACACACTCGTGTCTCTAGGCCACGTTCGTTGCAAAGAAGAATTTAAGCGTGCTTTTGCAAGCGCGACTATTCATGACTTCTTCAACCTACTGGCTGTAATGATCTTCCTACCGCTAGAGATGATGTTCGGTATTCTTGATAAAGTGTCACACTGGTTAGTATCACCACTGCTTAACACCGGTGATATGAGCATGGGCGGTTTTGACTTCATTAAGCCAATTACTAAGCCAGTGATCAGTGCACTGCAAGGCCCACTAGGCTCTTTTGGTAATACCGTTGGTGGTGTACTACTTATCGCAATCGGTATCGCTACTATCTTCTTAGCTATCACTGTAATGGGTAAGCTAATGAAAGGTCTAATGGTAGGTCGTGCTCGTGACATCTTGAAGAACGCAATTGGTCGTGGTCCAATCCACGGTATCGTTTCGGGTTCTATCGTAACAGTACTCGTTCAGTCTTCTTCTACGACAACGAGCCTAATGGTTCCACTAGTGGGTACTGGCGTGCTTAAAGTACGTGACGTTTACCCGTTCACTCTAGGCGCTAACATTGGTACTTGTATTACCGCTCTACTAGCAGCGACAGCAGTATCTGGCGAGTTCGCAGTATTCGCACTACAAATCGCACTTGTGCACCTAGTGTTCAACCTAATGGCAACAGTCTTTATCTTTGGTATCCCGTTCCTACGCGAGATCCCAGTGAAATGTGCCGAGCTACTGGCTGAAACGGCAGTGAAGAACAAACTGGTTGTTGCCGCATACCTACTATCTGTGTTCATCGTGCTACCAGGCGCAATCTTAGCACTGACAGTATAATAACAACGAAATACACCATCGCTTGCTAAGCCCCTAACTTCGGTTAGGGGCTTTTTTTATGCGCAGAGCGCTGCGCTTGAAGAGATGAGATATGAGAGCTGAGAATGGATGATTGGTATGTGGTATGACTGTTCTTTATCGGCAAAGTGACAGCCTCTCTCTGCTCTCGAAGTTTGAAGTTACAAACATTCTTAACTCTCATTTCTCCAGTGCAAAAAAAGACCGACACTAGGTCGGTCTTTTTCATTCAATCTATCGCTTACACTGAGAACGGATATTTAATTGGCTCGTGGCATTCATAGCCTTCAACCCAAAAATCATCCAAGGTGACCCAAGTTTCCAAATCTTCAAGTGACTTAATCTCTGGATTGATGTGGAACGTTGCTGGCGCTAATGGCTCACGTTTGAGTTGCACATCACGCATCAACTCAAGCTGATCCTCATAGATGTGTGCATTAACAATCTTGTGGTACGCCACACCCGGCTTTTTACCGGTAATTTGCGCCATGATCGCAAGGAACACATAAACTTGAACCATATTGAAATTAAGCCCTAGTGGTACGTCACAAGAGCGCTGGGTGCTGTTTAGGTACAAGGTGTCACCCAGTAGCGAGAAATGATGGCTGTACATACAAGGACGCAAACAGCCCATATGAAACTCACCAGGATTGTAGAAGTTTAAGATTTCACCGCGATCATCAACACCACGAGTCAACTCATCAACTATCTTACGCAGTTGGTCGATATGACCACCATCCGGTTTTGCCCATGCGCGTCCTTGAACACCGTAGACACGTCCCATATCATCTTCGCCTTTGCGATATGGGTTGTTAAGCCACGCTTCATTTAGATTAGCGTTAGCGTCCCAAGTTTTGGTGCCAAGCTTGCGAAAGTCCTCTGCATTGTCATAACCACGAATATAACCAAGCAGTTCCGCAACCGCTGCTTTCCAAAAGCTCTTACGTGTTGTTACTAACGGGAACTGGTTGTTAGCCACATCGTAGGTCAAATCAGCGTTGATCACGGTTAAGCAGCGCTTACCTGTACGCTCATTTTCAATCCATTCGCCATGGTCAACAATTCGCTGACAGAGATCTAAATACTGTTTCACACCAATTCCTTACTTCGCTTTTTGTTGGGGTAGTTCGTCTTTGTAGTGACCGCGCTTATAGGCCCATACCATCATCAAGCCACCAGCAATGATCATTGGTGTTGATAAGATTTGACCCATAGAGATAAAGCCACCGAATAAACCTAATTGCGCATCTGGTTCACGGACATATTCGACGAGGAAACGGAATGTACCATAACCGACTAGGAATAGACCTGATACAGATCCAAGTGGACGTGGCTTTTTAATAAACCAGTTTAAAATAAAGAATAGCACGACGCCTTCCAGTGCCATCTCATATAGCTGCGAAGGGTGGCGCGGCAGCGGACCGCCATTGGGAAAAACGATAGCCCAAGGCACATCAGTCACACGTCCCCAAAGCTCACTGTTCATAAAGTTACCCAAACGCCCCATACCTAAACCAAACGGCACTAGTGGAGCAATGAAATCCGCTACCCCAAAGAAGGTACGTCCATTTTTACGCGCATACCAGAACATTGCCGTAATGACGCCAAGTAACCCACCGTGGAATGACATACCACCGGTCCAGACTTTAAATAGGTAAAGTGGATCTTGTAGGAATAACTCAAAGTTATAAAACAATACATAACCGACACGACCACCGATCACGACACCTAAGAAGCCAGCAAAAAGCAAGTCAGACACCTGTTCGCGTGTCCAGCCACTGCCCGGTTTGTCAGCGCGTCGATTCGCCAGCCACAAGGCAAAGGCAAAACCGATTAAGTACATTAAGCCATACCAACGAATAGATAGTGGGCCAATTGAGACTAATACAGGATCGATATTAGGAAATTCGAGGTATCCCTGAGACATAAGAAGATTACTCTTTAATAATGATTTATATGAGATTGTGCTAGAGCAACATAGTTCCCGCGACAAACATCAAAAATACTGCAAAGATCTTTTTCAATGCGGCGGTTGGCAGTGAAGTGGCAAGTTTCGCCCCCACTCGAGTCGTCAACATCGAGGTCGATGCAATGGCTGCCAAAGCAGGGAGATAAACGTAGCCAATACTATAAGCTGGTAAATTCTGCGCGCTGTAACCATGCAGAATGAAGCCTATCATGCCAGAGATGGCAATAACACAACCACAAACAGAAGAAGAGCCTACCGCTTTTCTCATCTCAACGCCATGACGATTAAGAAACGGCACCGATAACGAGCCGCCACCGATACCAGCTAAGCTTGATATCACACCAATACCCGCACCGTAGCCGATAGTTTTTACATTAGATGGCATACTCCGTTGCACACCATTTTTTATCGAAAGCAGCATTTGTAAGGCAAGAAACAGCACTATCACACCAAACACTTTCGGTAAGTACTCGGTAGGAATCCACTCCGCAACATTCGCCCCCACGAAGCCCCCAATCACAACGCCGGGCATTAACCATTTGACGACAAACATATCAACATTGCCCAGTTTCAAATGGTTTAGTGCAGAGGAGCCGGAGGTAACAATAATCGTCGACAATGAAGTCGCAAGTGCAATGTTCATCGTAATCGATGGATCAATCCCCGCTTTGGGAAGCAGTATCACTAAAGCGGGTACGACAATCAGCCCACCACCAATGCCGAGCAACCCTGCCATGACCCCAACAAACGACCCGAGTAGAAGCATCATAACCAACAGCTCTATACTCATATCAATCCCTTACTTCTTACCGGCACGAATAAAGCCAGAGAAACCTTTCAGCTCAAAAAAGTCCTGCATCATGGTGTAAATGTCCTGCCCGTACGGTTGGGTCAACGCTTGGTTCGCTAACTGACTTAGCTCAGTAATGCTGGTATGTCGCAGCAAATATTTTACTTTGGCTACATTGGAGGTATTCATACTTAAACTTCGGTAGCCCAAGCCAACCAAAAGCAAGGAGCCTATTGGGTCACCCGCCAACTCGCCACAGATACACACAGGCAGCTTCAACTGCTGACAGGTCTGGTAAATATGATTGAGCGCCAAGATCACCGCTGGGTGCATACTCTCATAAACATCCGAAACCCGAGAATTGTTGCGGTCCACAGCAAGTAAATATTGGGTTAAATCGTTGGTTCCTACTGACACAAAATCAATCTTATCTGCAATCAACGGCAAAAGATAAAGCATCGATGGAACCTCAATCATTATGCCAACCTGTGGGCGTTTGATTGTCGGCTCAACCAACTGCATCTCTGCGTATGCTTGATCGATCAAGATTAAGGCGTCATCAAGCTCCTGTGCACCCGAAACCATCGGCAAAAGGATACTGAGGTTCTGCGTATTGATGCTCGCCTTCATCATGGCGCGAATTTGCATCAAAAAGATATCGGGATGATCGAGTGTAAAACGGATACCTCGCCAGCCAAGGAAGGGATTATCCTCTTCGATTGGTAGGTAAGGCAGTGGTTTATCTCCACCAATATCGAGTGTTCGCATCACCACACGTTTGTCAGGATACGTCGCTAAGACGGCATTATATTGCTGGGTTTGCTCATCTTCTGATGGAAAACGATGCTGGAGCAAGAAACTAATTTCGGTACGATACAACCCGACCCCATCAACCCCTTGGTTAACCGCGATATTGGCATCCGCACTCAACCCGGCATTAAGCAGAACTTCAATTCGCTCTCCGTCACTGGTGCGTGCCGGTTCTTCAATGCGCTGGTTAACCATATTAGCTAACTCACGCTCTTCGTTGGCTAATGCGCGATACTCTTTGAGCAATTGACGGCTTGGGGAGACCAGAATCTTGCCGCTATAACCATCAACAATACCTTGCTTACCATTGATGGTATTGAGGTTAAGGTTTACCCCCATGACAGCGGGAATGCCCAATGCCCTTGATAAAATGGCGGCATGCGAATTTGCCGCTCCCTCAAGAGAGATTACGGCCAATAGCTGATCTTTAGGAATAGAAGCCAATAGCGACGCCGTCAGCTCACGTACAACTAAGATCACTGGTTGTTCGAAGTTTTGCTGCTCTTGCTCGGTATTGTTGAGGAAATAGAGTAAGCGCTGGCCTAACTCTCGGACATCTTGCGCTCGCTCACGTAGATAGCTATCAGACATGCGTGCAAAACGGCTTGAGTACGCCTCAACCACTTGGCGCACGGCCCAGTCGGCGCGATCGCCTTTTTGAATTTGTGCTTTAAGATCCTTACGGAGCATAGGATCATTGAGTAGATGAGTGAAGAGGTCGAAAATCGCTAGCGTATCTTTGTTTATTTCACTGTCGAGCTTTTTACGCATCCGACGAAAATCAGCTAGCGCTGCTTCAATCGCAATCAACAGCCACTCTTGCTCGCGTTCTACATCCAAAGCAGATGCAGGGCTAACCTCTGACAACTGCGGCTGGCTGTTGTCCCACCAAAACTGTCCTATTGCCACACCAGATGATGCAGGAATACCGCGAATCGCTTGCTGGGTTTTCTCTAGACGCCATTGCCCCTGCGTTTGGGCATGAGCAATAATTACCGCCAACTGCGCAGCAAGTGTCACAAGAAACGATTCTTCAATTTCATCAAATAAGCGCGGTTCTTTTTGCTGCACCACCAGCACACCCAAAACCTGTTTGCGGTGGATTATCGGGGTGCCAAGAAAGCTCTGATAAACTTCTTCGCCCAGTTGGGAGAAATACTTAAAGTCAGGATGCTTGGAAGCTTCAGCGAGGTTTAGGGGTTCAGCACTGCGTTTAACTAAGCCCACTAACCCTTCACTAAAATTAATGTGTATTTTGTTGCCTTTAAAGCGCAAACCTTGCGTTGCCATTAACTCAAGGCGCTGCATCTCCTCATTTGCAAGGTAAATCGTACAGCACTCCGTGTGCATAGCGAGACAAGTCTGTTGCACCAATAACTGCAACGCAGCATGAACATTTTCAACTCTTGAAACTTGTTCAACTATGTCCCTTAGTTGAGAAAGCATCTCTACCCTCTTCGTGATTTACGCTTGCCTTTAACTCGACGCTCTTTAAACGGCATTGCCATGGATGCAAACTCTTTCATCGCTCGACGATAGACATCGCGCTTAAAAGAGACCACTTGACGCACTGGGTACCAATAACTAACCCAACGCCAACCATCAAATTCAGGGGATTTACCACGCTGCATATTGATCTTAGATTCTTCACAATCCAAGCGCAGTAAAAACCATTTCTGTTTTTGGCCAATACAAACAGGTTTAGAATCCCAGCGCACCAGTCGCTTTGGTAGCTTATATCTTAACCAATGACGACTTGTCGCGATGATCTTAACGTCTTTTTTAGTAAGACCTACCTCTTCATACAACTCGCGATACATGGCTTGTTCCGGTGTTTCACCATCATCAATTCCCCCTTGGGGAAACTGCCATGAATGTTGTCCGTATCGTTTAGCCCAGAAGACCTGACCATGGTTGTTACAGATTACAATTCCCACATTTAAGCGGTAACCATCGCCATCTATCACTGGCCAACCTCTAATAAAATCTTTAATTGCGGTAATTTTTCCACATATCCCCAAGCGGAGCAAACTTACTAATGTGACTAGCACAGAAATTATCGCCGAATCTTGCAAAACTGGATAACTAACCACCAGAAAAGTCTTTATTCACACCCCCATGAGACATAGCCCACATTTATTCACCTTTTCTGTGTATAACTATGTGAAAAAAGGTCAAACAGGCGATCTTTTGTTCAATGCACCTAAAGATCATAAAAATACCCACCGACACAGCAGCCAAATAAAACCTTAATATACAAAAAGTTAACCATTTAAATAGAATAAACCCTGTGAAACAATCACTCTGAATCGCATCAGTAGCACAAACTGCTCAAAGATCAATCAGCGGCTTATTTATCCACACCATCAATCAACAAAAACTCTAAGACCGGAAAATTCAAGCAAAAAATCCCACTCAAACACCTGTTAATTCATACAGATGGTGGAAATTTCGTTATTTTTCATTCAATATCTGTGGATAACCTATTAATGAAGATCTTTTCGCCACTCTGGACGATCTTTATCCAAGTCGAAATTTTGCTGAAATGGGTTAAAATAGCGCGACCTCCACCGACATACATCAATATGAAAGCTGAACCGAAATCTGAATCTGAACTTCTCACCCGCGCAACTGAGATTGCAGGCTTAACTTTTCAAGAACTCGCCGATGAAGCGGGGATTTCTGTGCCCGCTGATCTGCGTCGAGATAAAGGTTGGGTGGGACAACTTCTCGAGTGGCACCTTGGTGCAACGGCAGGTAGCAAACCACAGCAAGATTTCGAACAGCTAGGAATTGAGTTAAAAACCATCCCTATTGGCTACAACGGAAAACCTTTGGAAACCACTTTTGTCTGCGTTGCGCCATTGGTCGGCGTTCAGGGGCTAACTTGGCGGCAAAGCCATGTGCGTAATAAGCTATCGCGCGTACTCTGGATTCCCGTCGAAGGGGAACGAGAAATCCCGATTGCGGAACGTCGTGTCGGTTCACCATTAATTTGGTCACCAAGTATTGAGGAAGAACAACAGCTCCAAGCTGATTGGGAAGAGTTGATGGAACTGATAGTGCTTGGGCAAATAGATAAGATCACCGCACGCCACGGAGAAGTACTTCAACTGCGCCCCAAAGCAGCCAACAGCCGTGCGTTAACGGAAGCGTATGGTGCCAGCGGAAAGCTGATCAAAACCCTACCCCGAGGTTTTTACCTACGCACTCAATTTACGGCGCGTATCTTAGCCAATAACTTTGCTTAATGTTTGGTTACTGACAGTTCGATATCGTGATATCGAGGCACATCCTCTGAGCCAAACTCATCATAGCTATTGTGCAAACGTAAGTAGGCTCTCTCGACATCAAGTCGATTAAGTTCCTCTTTAACTTGCTCAAGCGAAGCAAAATGCACTGGCTCTCCATCAACACAAATCGGCTCCAGTCGGTGCTTATACTCTACGGCAAGTAAATATTGTGAAAGATCAGAGCAACTAATCACAAAGACTTTGGGCGGCTGGTAGCTCTTCTTATGAAAGCCATGAATCCATTTATCTAATTGCTTTCTCTGCATCGTCCCCTCCTGCTGATACCGCTGTCATGACGACCGTCGATCTAAGTATAGATTGTCACTGGTCATTTTTGCGTACTCAAGACTTCCATTTCACCTGAAAGCTCGCTTATATTGAAACAAGCCGTCTCGATTGAACATCTCGGCTTGGGTCTTTAAACGAGTATTTGCTCGTCTCATTTTCGCCGACAAGGAAGTGCCATGAAATATCACAAACTCCCACATTCAAACTTAGAACTGAGTAAAATTTGCTTAGGTACTATGACCTATGGTGAGCAAAATACACAATCAGAAGCCTTTAACCAATTGGATTACGCGTTTGAACGTGGGGTCAATTTTATTGATACGGCAGAAATGTATCCCGTTCCACCCAAGCAAGATACGCAAGGCTCAACCGAAGCGTTTATCGGCAACTGGCTCGAAAAATCGGGGAAAAGGGAAAAAGTGGTATTGGCCACTAAAGTCGCAGGTCCACGAAACGTCCCCTATATCCGTGACAACATGAAGCTCGATCGCCGTCATATCCATCAAGCCATAGATGCGAGTTTAGAAAGACTTAAAACTGACTATATCGACCTTTATCAAATTCATTGGCCTCAGCGCGAAACAAACACCTTTGGACAACTCAATTACCCATACCCCGACACTCAATCAGAAGTCACTTTAATCGAAACGTTAGAAGCAATGGCTGAGTTGATTAAAGCCGGTAAAGTTCGTTATATCGGCGTATCAAACGAGACACCTTGGGGTGTCATGAGCTTACTCAAACTAGCCGAAAAGCATGATCTACCAAGAATCGTCTCCATACAGAACCCCTACAACCTACTTAACCGAAGTTTCGAAGTCGGCTTGTCTGAGATCAGTCATTTTGAAGGTGTTGAGCTACTTGCCTACTCGCCGCTCGCATTTGGCTGTTTAAGCGGTAAGTATCTGAACGGTCAACGCCCTTCCGGCGCACGCTGTTCTCTATTTGAACGCTTTGTCCGCTACTTTACGCCACAAGGTATCGCAGCGACTCAAGCCTATGTTGAGTTGGCTCGCGACCATGGCCTTCATCCGGCCCAAATGGCGCTTGCTTTTGTTAACCAGCGTCCATTCGTTGCCGCCAACATTATTGGCGCGACAACGATGGAACAGCTTAAATCTAATATCGATAGCGTCTCTATCGAGTTAAGTGATGATTTACTAAAAGATATCCAAGCGATTGGGACCACTTACTCCAATCCTTGCCCTTAATGAAACGGAGGGAGGGAGATATCCGTTCCCTCCCTTCGGCTACGTCAGTATTCGCGAAGTTAACACCCGACGAAGGTGGCGAATACGACGCTCAGCCTTCACTTCAGGATCGACACTTTTTCCTAACGGACGTCCATCTCGATCGAGTCCGATATCACGCAACAAGTACTCATTGTGCCAAGGAATTTCATGAGCACTTCGACGCACTCTTCGCTTCCAAGCCCGCTCTTCACGGCGTAAGTCGGCTTTGACTAATACTGTGGCTAGTTTTAGGTAAATTGATTGGTTCATGATTTTCTCCAGTCATAGTGGGGCTGGAAAAAGGCAACAGAGACGAATAAACGTAATTTGACATTAATCAGCTGCCTTTTCCGCAGCCAATTAAAAACAGGTTACGGATTAATTCTTTGTATGTTTGACGGCTCGATCGATTTGATCGATGAACAAGCAATCAGCACAACCTTTCGACGCATGGAACGCACAGGTTGAAAACATGGGAGCGCACGATTTTTGAATCACAGTGAACGATTTCATGATGCGCCTCCTAGCAAATAATTAATCCAATCTTTTGGGGAATATGAGCTTAAACTCATGGTTAAATTTTAAGCAATTGAATCTAATATTCAACCCCAAACCACGACCAAAATTCAAAACAATTTTTTTACCTAAAAATAACGTAAATTTAGGCTTATTTATAAGATATTCCACTTGGAAATATGCCAGCATCACTATATTCATTTGAGACATAAAAAAGCCAACCTCATCGGGTTGGCTTATATTTCAATGGGATGTGAGCATCAGCTATCAGTAGACAGTGTCAATCACGACCTGTTTCTCAACCATCCACTGAAGGTTTCCTTGATGGTTAAGCTGTAAAGCAACGTCGACAGGTTGACTTGGGTCAAGCTCCAGTTGCCAAGCAAACACGACTTCCCACTGGTTTTCTGTATGGCTACGAATCTCAACCGCGTCTCCATCAATAAACCATGTATCATCGCCTTGACGCAATGTGACTTGATCCACCTCTAAATCGGCAGGCAACGGTTGCGTGGATTCAAGATAAAGAGCCGCATGAAGATTCTGCTCCTGCAGTTCACCAATCGTCGGCATTTTGTTTAGCCATAAATTCGTGGTTAATTGCACTTCGGCCTTATCAATGGTTACTTTTGCATCTTGCTCCCACCCCACCTGAGGTGAAGAACACCCAGCTAACAATGCGAGCGCGAGCGAAACAATCGTAAACTTTTTCATATTATTACCTCTGGGCTAACCAATCTTTGAGTATCTGAATATCCACTTGATACTCCTTTTTAATTTCATCGACCCAATCATCGATGTTTTCCCACCAAGCCGGAAGCTCTGGAGATTGTGCCTTTTGTGCGACGCTTTGTATATGTTTCAGACCAATCGAACCCGCAGCCCCTTTAATTTTATGAGCCTCGGAGACAATACCTTCCTGATCTTTCGCCACCATATTCGAATCGAGCAATTCAATATAACCCGGCATCATCTCTTCAAACATTTTAATGCTTTCAAGAACCGGTTTAGCTCCGACGATGCCAACGTAAGACTCCAACATATCCAAATCAAGGATGTTCTGATAAACCTCCTCGGCATCAACATGATGCTCAGGCTCAGGGAGATGGGGCATCGGCTCACATGGTTCATGATCACCAAATAGCGCAATCACTTCTTGCACCGCGAGCACCGATAGCGGCTTGCTGATCGCCTCATCCATACCTTGCTCGTAGTATTCCTGCTTATTTTTCACAACGTTAGCGGTAAGTGCAACTAGCGGAGGAAGTACTGGATAGGTTTCTCGAAAATGCGCCGCAACATCGAACCCAGTCATATCTGGCAACTGAATATCAAGGAAAACCAAGTCATACAGTTCTGGATCAAACATCTCAATCGCTTCTTGCCCCGTCATGGCAACAGAGACCTCATGTCCCATACTCTCTAACAGCGAGCGGGCTACCGTAATATTGAGTTCAATATCTTCAACCATAAAGATGTTGAGCTCTCGCTGAGCTGGTTGAACTTCAACTTTGGCGATTTCTGCCTCTTGAGCAAGAGGAACGCATATGGTGACGGTAAAGGTACTGCCAAAGCCCTCTTCACTGCTTACGGTGATGTCCCCATGCATCATTTTAATCAGCTGCTTAGACACCGCTAAACCGATCCCTGTGCCTACCGCATGTAAGTTATCGCTCTCTGATTTCACCTGATAATACATGGCAAAAATATTGTCTAACTCAGATTCTGGAATCCCGACACCGGTATCTTCAACCTCTAGGGTAATGTGGGCATTTCCTTGCTCAATCACCGAGCTTACTGAAAGCACCACACCACCCTCTTTAGTAAACTTCATTGCGTTACTGATCAGATTCCACAAAACTTGACGTAATCGAGTGGCATCAGCACTGATGGCTGTAGGCAGATCATTCAAACGCTCGAGATTAAAACGCAAACCTTTTTGCTCTGCCATTAAGGCGGCAATACTCTCAATTTCAACCACAAACTCTTCGAAATTAAGCGGCGCTGGGTAAAGCTCTAACTTACGACGGTCAAATTTATCCATATCAATGATATCATTGAAGATATTGCCAAGCGTAATCGCACTGACATTGATCGTTTGCATATGTTTGCGTTGCTCATCCGTCATTGGAGTATCAAGCAACATTCGGCTCAAACCAACGATGCCGTTAAGCGGAGTTCTTAATTCATGACTGATAGTCGAAATAAACGTTGTCTTATCACGGCTGGCTTTTTCTAACGACTCTTCATGACGCTTACGCTCAGTAATATCTCGTCCAAAACCGACCAAGCCTAAATGTCGGCCCTCTTTGCTGTAAAACGGCACTTTACGCAGTTCAAAATAGATCTTGCGACCATCAGGGTACTCAAGCCACTGCTCATAAGTGATCGCTTGATTGTCAGCAAAAACGGCATCATCGGTTTCCACAATTTGCTGGGCAACTTCTTTGCTGTATACCTCCCAAGGGGTTAAACCGACCAACTGAGACTCTTTTTTCCCGGTCAGCTCTTCCATCGCACGGTTACACCCAGAGAAGACTCCTTCAGCATTGCGGTAGTAAATAAGATCTGGCGAAGCATCAATAAAAGAACGTAATAATGCGGTACGCTCAGCCAGTTCCATTTGCGTGCGTTCACGTTGATACACCTCATTTTCGAGGTCTTTCATTGCTTCTTCACGCCCCTCTTCTGCTTTAATCCGATCTTCAATTTCGCGATTCAACTTCTCAATATTTTGTTGAAGTTGCTGGTTAAGCTCCAAATCTCGCGAGCGCATTACTTTAAGTTTTGAAACCAGCTTAGAAAGTCGTTGGCGAGACTCCTCTAACTGATCAACTACCACCGAAAGAAAGTAGACAGCCCACGGAGTGATCACTAGGCCAAAGAAAACCGAACGAACAATGTCGATGTTATCGACATGCCCACTAAGAAATAGAGTGATCCCAACTTGAACAACGACTGCGAGAGAAATTAAAGCGAGAGCAAGAAGAATGGAAAAACGCAAAATACCCAGTTTGACCAAGAGATCAACGTAGTATTGAGCAAGATTCTTAATGGTTTTCATTGAGTGCTCCGAGCGAGAAACAGCAGCTATCACCATAAACATCGGCTGCTGAATTATTAGAATAATAAATGGCGACTTAGCTCCACATACTACCTGCTTTCACAACACACAGCTAAAAAATCACGAATTAGCGTATGCTTAATTACTCGATGTGTGATGTAGGCAAGTTTGATTACGACCTTGTGCTTTAGCACGATATAAAGCACTGTCTGCTAAGGCAACCATTGAATCTGGACTGTCGCTTGGCTGAGGCACAAATGTGACAAAACCAATACTAACGGTGACGTAAGGCTTAACTTGGGAGCCTTGATGGGGAATCGCTAAACTCTCTACTTCTGTATGAATGCGTTGTGCCAAAACTTTCGCACCATCAACCGTGGTGTTTGGCAGAATAAATGCAAACTCTTCCCCACCATAACGGGCAACACAATCACTGGAACGCGTAATGACTCGCTTAAAAGCTTGAGCAACGCCAATTAACGCTTCGTCGCCTTGCTGGTGACCATAAAGATCATTGAAGCCTTTGAAGTTATCAATATCACACAACATGATAGTCAATGGTCTCTGCTCGCGAATGTGCAGATGCCATAGTAAATCTAACTGCTCATCAAAACGACGACGGTTGGCGATTTGGGTTAAACCATCAATAAAACTGAGTCTTTCCAGTTCTTGGTTTGCCTCGGCTAATTTCTGTTCCGCAAGATATCGTTCCGACACATCGCGAGCCATCACCAACACGCCATTTGTGCCCGAAGCAGGATCACGAAAGGGAGACTTCACTACGTCATACCATGTCATCTCACCGTTACTATGGACAACTTGTTCTATATATCGCTGTGAAACGCTTTCTTTCAGCACTTGGTGATCACTCTCAGAGAGTTTCTTATATGCCTCTGCAGAGATTACGTCTTGGAGCCGGCGTCCGATTAAGTCATTAACGTCTGAGATACCGAGTTTTTTAACAAATGGTTTATTGCAGGCTTGATAAATTAAGCTTTGATTGAAAATACCAATGGAGTCTGGGCTGGCCTCTAGGATGTTTTGTAGGATGGTGTCACTTTGCGCTAGTGCCACCTCAGTGTCGCGGCGTTTTTCCATTTCATCACGCAAATTACGCTGAATGTCATGCCAATCCGTCACATCATGGCTGATCCCCAGCATACCAAGCGGCTCACCTTGTGGTGACATCAATAGACTTTGGTGCGTCTCTAATAAGCAACTGCGTCCAGAAAGATCCACAGTCCAATGTCGATGAGAGGCCCGTCCTTTGTCAACGCCCGTGATCTCATGCATACCTTCATCAAATCGCTCGCCCCAAAAATGATCAAACGCTCGGTTGGTAAAAAGTTTTTCACCATTAGTCCCTTTGACAAAAATCAGCTCGGATAAATTGTCAAACGCACTTTTTATCACCGAAAGAGAGTGAACTTGTTTGGTCATGTCATCAGCGTTCTGCTTATATGGCGTAATGTAAAACAGCCAACAACGCTTGCCGTGGTAATCGGTCGCACGGGCATACACTTCTACTCGAACAGACTGATTCGCAGACAGTGGCCAATCAATCTTATATACCGCAGAGTTGTTATGCGTGAAATAGTCCATCAGTTCGATGATAAATGATTGATTGAGGGTGCCTGGCAGCAAGTAGTAACGCCCCACACGGCGCACACCTAAGACTCGTGCGGCAACCGCATTTGAAATCAGAAGTTTGCCTGATTTACTCTCAACCAACATCATCGGTACGGGAGAGTCTTCGATAAGACGTTTAACTTGTCGGTGAAATCGATAGTAGAGTTGGACGAAAAGAACCAGCAGCACAATGGCAAACAGCATTTCAAATCCATGAAGATGGACAGACTCAAATATCCAACTTTCCGACGTCTTTATCATATATAGGCTAATTATCTCTGGCGTTTAACTAATATACCCAAGCAACTCGATGATGCTTGGCTATATGCGCCAAGTTACCTGCCATCGAAAGCGGCACCAAGGAGTAACTTGGACATTTTTAAAGATAGCAGTTTCTAATTAATTATCGGTCACAAATCAAGGCTTAATGTAATGAAACGGTCGGCCTGTTAGTGAACCTTGAGCCCCGTCTCTATTTAGTGCTCGTCCTATCTCTGTCATCGCCAACCAGCGGTTCTCGCACCACAGTGGAGAAAGCAGGGTTGGACGACGTGCAGCCGACGATACTCGGTGATAAATCACCTCGGGTGGAGTCATGCGAATCAACTCACTCGCAATTTCAACATACGCTTCCAACTCTGGCGCTTCTAGTTTACCTGCACGCCATGCTTTGGCCATCGTACTGCCCTCGACGATATGCAAACCATGCAGTTTAATGCCGTCAGTACCCACTTCGAGCACTTGCTGCATAGTGCGTACGTTATCTTCTCGAACTTCTCGAGGTAACCCGACAATCAAATGAGTACATACTTTTATGCCCAACGCGCGAGCGCGACGAGTAATTTCTGCATAACATTCGAAGTCATGACCGCGGTTTATGCGTTTCAATGTGTCATTATTAGCCGTTTGCAACCCGAGCTCTAGCCAAATCTCATAACCTTGTTGTACATAGCTTGAGAGAAGATCCAATACCGCATCAGGTACGCAGTCAGGACGCGTGCCGACACACAGCCCGACAATATCCGCCGATTTAAGTGCCTCTTCATACATATTCTTCAGCACTTGCACTTCTGCATAAGTACTGGTGTAGGCTTGAAAGTATGCTAAATATTTTTTTGCCCGAGCAATTTCACCAGCGCGATCTGTTAACTGCTCTTTAATGCTTTTGACTTGCGTTTCCTCATCGGCGAACGACGCCACATTACAGAACGTGCACCCTCCGCGACCAATGGTGCCATCGCGATTCGGACAACTAAAGCCACCATGTAATGTCAATTTATGGACTTTCTCGCCATAGCGACGGTGTAGATCTTGACCAATGGTGTTTACCAACTCATGTAACTGCATATCTTCCACTAATGAGAATAGAAATCATTAAGATTTGTGTAATTAAATTACACAATTTGTTCACTTTTTAAGTACACGCTATTTAACCAAAACCTCCTATTTGATCCCTATCACAAATCAATAAACATGCAGATATACGTGCTTCAAGCTAAAATTTAGGCAAAAAACAAACATAAAACCTATTTCATACGCGAAAAAATTGCGCAACAACGCCGCGTTTTGATTGCATTTTAGCCTGAAGAAATTGTAGGATACTTACAGATCTCACTCGCGAAGCCGTAGGCTGAAAAACAACATAATTAGCGAGGAGAACGGTGATATACCAATCCCGCCTATATAAATCACTACAAAAGTGATGCAGTTAAATGGATATCACCAAGGATTATCTTTCTCACAAAATTTTTCCTGTGAGGAAAGAAAGGAATCAAACCTGAACAACCTCGGTCAGGTGCGAATTAAAACTATAAAAGGAAGTGACGTGCGATTAAGTTCGCTTAATCAAAGTGCGTCCAAATTAGATTGGAAGGATGTATCTATGGTAGATAGAGAGCAGAGCACCCAAGGTCTGTACACTCCTGAATTGGAACACGACGCTTGTGGTATCGGTTTTGTTGCTCACCTTAAAAACCGTAAATCACACGCAGTAGTTACGCAAGCACTTGATATGCTAGCGCGCATGGAACACCGTGGCGGTCAAGGTTGTGACCCTTGTAGCGGTGACGGCGCAGGTATCCTACTGCAAAAACCTCATGAATTTCTTTTAGAAGAAGCGGTGAAGCTTGGGATTAAGCTTCCTTCTTTTGAAAAATATGGCGTGGGTGTGGTTCTTTTCCCGAAAGACCAGCACAAACGCGAGCAATGTCGTGACATTCTAGAGCGTAACGCCAAACGACTAGACCTCGAAGTGATTGGCTACCGCGTGTTGCCAACCGACAACTCAATGATTGGTGCCGACCCACTCAGCACTGAACCTCAATTTGAGCACGTGTTTATCACGGGTGGTCCAGGTACCACGCCAGAAGAACTTGAGCGAAAACTATACGTTCTACGCAACTATACCGTTCGTGTTTGCCTAGAGAGCGTATCGAATATTGGTGATGATTTTTACATCAACTCAATGTCGTACAAAACCCTCGTCTATAAAGGCCAGTTGACCACGGAGCAGGTACCGCAGTACTTCTTAGATCTGCAAAACCCAACTATGGTGACAGCGTTGGCGTTGGTGCACTCGCGTTTCTCCACCAATACATTCCCTAAATGGCGTCTGGCGCAGCCTTTCCGTTACATTGCTCATAACGGTGAGATCAACACCGTGCGCGGCAACCTAAACTGGATGAAGGCCCGTGAAGCGATTCTGGAATCAGAGCTCTTTACTCAAGCTGAAATCGATATGCTGCTGCCGATCTGTCAAGAAGGCAGTTCAGACTCATCAAACTTCGATATGGCACTTGAGCTACTGGTACTTTCTGGCCGTAGCTTACCGCATGCATTGATGATGATGATCCCTGAAGCATGGCAAGAAAACAAAAACATGGATCCAACCCGTCGTGCGTTCTATCAATACCACGCCAACATCATGGAACCATGGGATGGCCCTGCGTCTGTCTGCTTCACTGACGGCGTGCAAGTTGGTGCGACCCTTGACCGTAACGGTCTGCGCCCATCACGCTACACAGTCACCAAAGATGACTTCCTCGTTATGGCGTCAGAGTCTGGTGTGGTTGATATCGCGCCAGAAAACGTTGAGTTCCGCGGTCGTCTGCAACCAGGTCGCATCTTTGTCGCTGACTTAGAGCAAGGTCGCATCATCTCTGACGAAGAAGTTAAAGATGCCATTGCCACCGCGCAACCTTATCAGAAGTGGGTAGAAGAAAATCTACTAAGCTTGAAAAAACTGCCTGATGCGAGCAACCAGTTCAGCCAACCATCGCCTGAGCGCCTATTACACCGCCAACAAGCGTTTGGCGTAAGCTCTGAAGAAGTCAATGAAGTCATCGTGCCAATGGCGAACGATGGTAAAGAACCTTTATCAGCAATGGGTGCCGACTGGCCGTTAGCAGTGCTTTCGCACCAATCACAGCATCTATCAAACTACTTTAAGCAGCTGTTTGCCCAAGTCACCAACCCGCCGATCGACCCGATCCGTGAACGTATGGTGATGTCACTGAACACTTACCTAGGTAAAGATCAGAACTTACTGACGGAAACACCTCTACACTGTCAAAAAGTTGAGCTTGAATCACCAGTGCTGGCAAACTCTGAACTTGAGAAGCTACGTGCGATTGATAACGAGCACTTACAAGCAAAAACTCTCGACATCGTATTCCAAGCAAGCGAAGACCAAGGCAAACTTGAACGTGCACTAAAACGTATTTGCCAATACGCAGAAGATGCGGTGATTGATGGCTATTCCATCATCTTGCTCACTGACCGTGCCGTAAACTCAAACCACGCCGCTATTCCTGCAATGCTGGCGGTAGGTGCCGTGCATCACCACTTAATTCGCAAAGGTCTACGTGCTAAATGTGACATCGTTGTCGAAACAGGTGACGCACGTGAAACGCATCACTTTGCCACACTACTTGGTTACGGTGCTAACGCAGTAAACCCGTATTTGGTTATTGAAACCATCATTGAACTGCAACGCACGAAGAAACTTGATCCGCAAGCCAACCCTCGCGATCTATTCAACAACTACCGTAAAGCCGTGAACGGCGGACTGCTCAAGATTTTCTCGAAGATGGGTATCTCTACGCTGCAGTCTTACCATGGCGCACAGATTTTCGAAGCGCTTGGTATTCACAAGTCAGTGGTAGATAAGTACTTCACTGGTACAGTCTCGCGTATTCAGGGTCTGACTCTGGATGACATCGCTAAAGAAGTGTTAGTTCGTCACCGCTTTGGTTACCCACAACGTGAGATCCCAGTACAAGTACTAGATGTCGGTGGTGTGTACCAGTGGAAACAGCGTGGTGAAAAACACCTGTTCAACCCAGAAACCATCTCTTTGCTGCAAGAATCAACACGCAACAAGAACTATGATCAGTTCAAACAGTATGCAGCAGCGGTTGATAAGCAAGGCGACAATGCGGTTACGCTACGAAGCCAACTGGAGTTTATTAAAAACCCAGCCGGTTCAATTCCTCTTGCAGAAGTCGAGCCGATTGAAAGCATCGTAAAACGCTTTGCAACCGGCGCGATGTCGTTTGGTTCCATTTCTTACGAAGCGCACTCCACACTAGCTGTCGCGATGAACCGCCTAGGCGCGAAATCGAACTCGGGTGAAGGTGGTGAAGACCCAATCCGTTTTGAGCGTAAAGAGAACGGTGATTGGGAACGCTCTGCGATCAAACAGGTTGCTTCTGGTCGTTTTGGCGTGACGTCATACTACCTAACAAATGCTGACGAGCTACAAATTAAGATGGCTCAAGGTGCGAAACCTGGTGAAGGTGGTCAACTACCGGGCGACAAAGTCGATGATTGGATTGGTGCAACACGTCACTCAACTCCTGGCGTAGGACTTATCTCACCACCACCACACCACGATATTTACTCCATCGAAGATTTGGCTCAGCTCATCTACGACTTGAAGAATGCTAACCGTGCTGGTCGCGTTAACGTTAAGCTCGTATCAGAAGCTGGCGTGGGTACGATTGCTTCTGGTGTGGCAAAAGCTAAAGCAGATGTGGTACTGATTGCTGGCTTCGATGGCGGTACTGGTGCATCACCACTGTCGTCTATTCGTCATACCGGTCTCCCATGGGAGCTAGGTTTGGCAGAAACACACCAAACGCTACTAAAGAACGGTCTACGTAACCGTATTGTCGTTCAAGCTGACGGTCAGATGAAGACACCACGCGACCTTGCTGTAGCAACACTACTTGGTGCAGAAGAATGGGGTGTAGCGACTGCCGCACTGGTTGTTGAAGGTTGTATCATGATGCGTAAGTGTCATAAGAACACCTGTCCGGTGGGCATCGCAACACAAAACAAGACGCTACGTGAACGCTTCGATGGTCGCGTTGAAGATGTTGTTACCTTCTTCCAGTACATGGCTGAAGGGCTACGCGAGATCATGGCTGAACTTGGCTTCCGTACGATCGAAGAGATGGTAGGCCAAGGTAAGAAACTGAAAGTTCGCCAAGATGTTTCTCATTGGAAATATAAGAACCTCGATCTTTCGCCTGTCCTTCACGTCGAAGAAGCGCGTGCGGAAGACGGTATCTTCTGTCAAACCCAGCAAAACCATAACCTTGAATCAGTGTTGGATCGCCAGCTTATCCAAGCTGCTATCCCTGCACTAGAAAAAGGTGAAGCGGTAAATGCCGAGTTCCCTATCGTCAATACCGACCGCTCAGCAGGCACAATGCTGTCGAATGAAATTTCGAAGGTCTACAAAGATCAAGGTCTACCTCAACCAATGAACGTTAAGTTCAAAGGTTCTGCTGGTCAGTCATTCGGTGCTTTCCTAGCGAAAGGTGTGAAGTTCGAAGTCGAAGGTGATGCCAACGATTACTGGGGTAAAGGTCTATCTGGCGGTACGCTGGTGCTTTATCCAGATGCGAAATCAAGCATTGTTGCAGAAGATAACATCGTCGTGGGTAACGTTTGTTTCTACGGTGCGACCTCTGGTGAGTCTTTCATCCGCGGTCTAGCTGGCGAACGTTTCTGTGTACGTAACTCTGGTGCAAAAGTAGTGGTTGAAGGCGTCGGTGACCACGGTTGTGAATACATGACTGGTGGCGCAGCGATTATCCTTGGCTCAACAGGACGTAACTTTGCCGCTGGTATGAGTGGTGGTGTGGCTTATGTTTGGGACAAGTCTGGTGACTTTGAGTCAAAACTCAACCCTGAACTGGTTGACCTCGACCCAATCGAGCAAGCAGATAAAGAGCTACTACTTGAGATGCTAACTAAGCATGTTCAATTCACAGGAAGTGAAGTTGCTCAGTCTTTCCTCGACAATTTTGAAGCAAGCCTTGAGAGCATGGTGAAAGTAATGCCACGCGACTACAAAGCTGTTCTACAAAAGCGTCAGGCTGAAGCACAACAGACAGAAGCGGAGGCAGTGTAATGGGTAAGCCTACTGGATTTTTAGAGCATGGTCGTGAACTCCCGCAGAAAATCGACCCGCAAGAGCGTATTAAGAACAACAAAGAGTTCGTTCTCAACGAGGAGTTTGGCGAAAAAATCAACACGCAAGCTTCTCGCTGTATGGACTGTGGTGTGCCGTTTTGTCATAACGGCTGCCCGATTGGCAACATCATCCCAGAATTTAATGATGCGGTTTACCGCGATAGCTGGGAAGAAGCTTGGAACATTCTGAGCTCGACCAATAACTTCCCTGAATTTACGGGTCGTGTCTGTCCTGCGCCATGTGAAAGTGCTTGTGTACTTGGTATCAACCAAGACCCAATCACCATCTGTAACATCGAGAAAACCATAGTCGAGACCGCGTATCGTGAAGGCTACGCGAAACCGAAAACGCCACGCAGCCGCACGGGTAAAACTGTGGCTATCATCGGCTCTGGCCCCGCAGGTTTATCTGCCGCTGAGCAGTTGAATAGTGCCGGTCACTCCGTGACGGTGTTCGAGCGTGATGAAAAAGTCGGTGGTTTGCTACGCTTTGGTATTCCAGACTTTAAACTCGGTATGGATATTATTGATCGCAAGATCAACTTAATGGCAGAAGCTGGCGTTGAGTTCAAAGTAAATCAACATATCGGTGTGGATGTGAACGCCCAGCAACTGCGCCAAGAGTTTGATGTAGTACTACTGACTGGTGGTTCAACCGTTCCTCGTGATCTACCGGTTCCTGGACGTGAACTGAATGGTGTTTACTTTGCGATGCAGTTCCTAGCGCAGAACAACCGCCGCGCAAACAACATGGATCTGAAAACGGAAGAAATTCACGCGAAAGATAAGCATGTTGTGGTGATTGGTGGTGGTGATACGGGTTCCGACTGTGTCGGCACATCAAACCGTCATGGTGCGAAAAGTATTACCCAAGTGGAAATCATGCCGATTCCGCCAGAAAAACGCCCAGCAAACATGCCTTGGCCTCAATACCCAATGATTATGCGTACCTCGACTTCTCATGAAGAAGGCGTTGACCGTCATTGGAACATCTTAACCAAAGAGTTTGTCGGTAACGACCAAGGTGAAGTGACTGGGTTACGTATTGCAGACATCGTCTGGGATGAACCTAAAGCAGGCGAACGCCCTAACTTCATAGAAGTCGAGGGAAGCGAACGAGTGATTCCTTGTGATATGGCATTCCTAGCAATGGGTTTCCTACATCCAGAGCCACACGGAGTGTTAGCGCAACTCGACATCGCTTTAGATGAACGAGGCAATGTCGCAACACAAGGCTTTGCAACCAATCAACCAGGTGTATTTGCTGCTGGCGATATGCGTACTGGTCAATCTTTGGTGGTGCGCTGCATCAATGAAGGCCGAGAATGTGCTCGTGCAATCGATGAGTTCTTAATGGGTGGAACTCATTTAGAAGCAAAAGCGAACTCTCTGATGCTTTCCGCTTAAGAAATTGGGCGAGAGATGATCGTCTCTCGCCTTTTTCCTTCCATTTTAATTTGACCAGCTTTGCGCTGGTCTTTTTTTTCTCTTCGCTTTATTCACCCAGAATGACTTGGCAAGCTCACTGTTCTCTTGGCTATCACTTGGTGAATATGATCAGATTGACTATAGTTGCGTATGGAGTAATCACACTAAACTAGATACGGACAATAATGATGAAAGCCCCCTTCGCACTGTTTGCTGCTGCAATCATGCTTTCAGGCTGCAGCCAAGGAGAGAGAGTTATGGCCAAAAAAATCGATCAAATGTGCGGCGACAAACCCAACTGCGTTTCAACCTTAGATCAAAGAGAAGAACACCAACTGGCTCCCTTCACGCTCAAAGATGGTGTCACACTCGAGCAAATCGCAACCGTTGCCCTCACACTTCCCGGAGCCAAGTTGGCGGTGGAAGAAGATCGCTACTTACGCATAGAATGCACGAGTAAAATAATGCGCTTTGTCGATGATTTAGAGCTAGAGCAACAAGATAACCAACTGATCGTTCGCTCAGAATCACGTGTCGGCTATTCAGATTTTGGCGTCAACCGCAAGCGTGCTGAACAATTAAGAAATGCATTGAATGATGCCGGTTTACTCTCTAAATAAATTCAGTTCTCCTTCGACTTAAACCCAAGTTTGCTTGGGTTTATCACCTCACACCACTCGCAACAACTGTTAAAAATTCATTAACATCTTCGCCAATAACGTCTAATTTTTAGTCGATCTTAGTCACACAATACTTGCGATAAACGATCTCTCATGGTAATTATGGGTGTTCTAATAAAGAGAATAGGAATTATTCTTACTTAAAGACAATGGATTACGGCACTGTAGTGATACAAGCCAATGGACTCAGCGGAAAGTAAACCGCTAGCAATCAAGGAAAAGATCGAATGAATCAGGAATGTCGCTCGCTGTTTGATCGCGAGCTTGAACACTCAAGTTGTGGAGTGGGGTTCATCACGGACAAAACGGGCGAACAGACTCACCAACTTTTATCTCTTGCCCACCAAGCACTTTGTACTATCCCTCATCGCGGCGGTATGAATGCCGAAGGTATTGGTGATGGAGCAGGAATCAACATTGACTTATCAACCCATTTCTTTAGTGGCCTACTAAATCAAGCTGAATTACAACTAGGCGAGTTTGGCGTTGCTAACTTTTTTTTCCCCTATGACAGTAATCAGCACGCACGCACTGAAACGTTAATCACAGAGCTACTCAATCAGTTTGACCTTACTTTTGAGCTCTACCGCCAAGTTCCTGTTAACGCAGATGCGATTAATGTCGCCTCGCAACAAGTACAGCAAGCCATTCACCAATATGTATTTACCAATGGCAAAAATAACCGAACCCCTGCGGAGTTTGAGTTCGATATCAACCTCGCCTTGAATAAGTTAGAGTCCATCGCATTTACCGATGACGAGTTACATGGCTTTTACCCACTCTCCATGAGTTCCAAAACTCAAGTTTATAAAGGTCGTCTAAACTCATGGGAAGTGATGCCCTATTTCTCTGATCTCACCAACCCAGAACATCGAGTCACCACGTTATTCTTCCACACGCGATTTTCCACCAATACAGCCCCTGCGACAATGATGGCTCAACCATTTCGCCGGATGGCCCATAATGGTGAACTGAATACCGACAAAAAAAATCGCTTAAGTGAAGATGCCATTGCACGTCAACAGCATAAAACCGTCGTATTTCCTAAAGGACAATCCGATTCAGCTCGCTTAGACCAAACGTTGGCACGCCGGGTGATCGAAGACCAAATGGATATAGTCACGGCAGTCATCGCCATGATGCCACCAGCATGGGAAAACGACGCTAAGCTCTCCCCTAACGTCAAAGCAATGCTGGAGTATTTCAGCCTTTCAGAAGAGAAAAACGACGGGCCTGCTGCACTTATATTCTCTGATGGTCAAAAGGTGGGAGCACGTCTCGACCGTTTAGGTTTGCGACCACTGCGTTGTGTAGAAACTCACCGCTACCTCGCGGTGATGAGTGAGGCCGGGCAAATTGATTTTCCTGCCGAAGAAATCATTCGATTTGGTCGCATCCAAGCTGGTGGCATGATCTATTTTGACCATGCCACTGGACAAAGTTATGAAACCAACCAAATTCTGGAATCTCTTGCAGCGCAACGCAATTATCCAGCTCTACTTCAATCGGCGCGTTTTACTCTCAATGATCTCGAGCCAACCACACTCGATACCACCGCTGACAACAACAGCTTTAGTACTTATAGCCGCCATGTTGCTTACTCCCTTAACCAAGAGAGCTTTAAATTCTTTCTTGATCCAATGCTCGAGTCCGGTGCTGAGAAAATCTCGGCCATGGGCTTTGGTTTAGCACCAAACGTGTTAACGGATGAAGAAGGAGGCATGGCCAAGTACTTCAGCCAACGATTTGCTCAAGTCACTAACCCACCATTGGACTCATTACGTGAATCTGATGGCATGACGTTACGCGTCGCCTTGGGTGCCAAACCCAATTTTAGCCCGAGAGATACCGTTCAGTTGGTGCTGGAGTCACCCATTATCCAACCGCAACAGTTGCAGCAAGTGTTGCAACAACAGAGAATAAAAGTCACCACCATCGACACCTTGTTTACCCCAACGATCAACAATCGGGATGACAATACACAACGGGTAAAGGATGCCGTAGAACAGGTGTGCCAACAGATAGAGGCTGCGGCCTCATCGGGGTACGGCATTATCGTATTGAGTGACAAAGCGATTGCCAATAACCAAGCCGCCCTGCCCGCTATTTTAGTCGCAGCGGCAGCGAATCAACGCTTGATCAAGCAAGGTCTGCGTTTTGATACCAGCTTAATCTATCAAACCGGACAAGCGGCCAGCAGTCATGATATCGCGTGCTTGCTGGGCTTTGGTATTTCAGCTGTCTGCCCTATCTCTGTCTACTATCGGGCGCAAACACTGGCGAACAACCAAAGTGTCGAAGCTGGGTTGAACAACTTCCAGAAAGCGTGTGAAAAGTCGCTAATGAAGACCATGGGTAAGTTCGGTCTTTGTACCGCTGAAAGCTATATTGGCGGTGAGTTCTTTGAGTCTAACTTTATCGACACAGACTCTGATTGCCTCAATGCTTACTTCCCCAATATTGCTTCGCCAGTCGGTGGAGCAAGGCTGGCAGATATCGCGTGGAGCGCAGCCAAATGGCATTTCAAAGCCATGGCAATTAACCAAGAGAACCAAATTCCTTTGCTCGGCTTGTTTAAAGAACGCCAAGATGGCGCTGGGCACAGTTTTGGTAATACTGCGGTGCGCGAGTACATCAATATGACTCAAGAGCCGGTGAGTTATGTCGAAGCCTCACAAGAGGCCAAACTGCTTGAATCGACCTTGGTACAAGAGCAAGATCTTGCCTACAAGCAAACCGGTTATGACAAACTCACTCCAGAACAAATCGACAATTTTGCCATTACCCCAGCCTATCGAACCTTTGCCAACAATCTTTACTTAGAGAGGGAAACTCGCCCTGCGGCACTGCGCGATATTCTACTCTTACCACTGGATTTTACTTTGGCTACCAGCCAAGCTGAGTTTGTTCACTTACTCGACCGTTACCATTTAGACGGCAACATCGACTATTTATGGCGAGGAATTAAGGTTGATAACCACCAACCTGAGTACGTGTTAACACTCGACAATCCCAAAGCGAATCAAGCGCTCAAAGAGGCGATTGAATTGGTGTGGGAAGGTCATGTTGAACACGTCGCGCTATGGGAAAAAAGTGTCCGCTTGATCGCGTCGCCACAACTGAGCCGCTTTCTCAGCCGAGTAAAAACTTCGCGTAAAGCGCTCAAATTGGAACACGTTTCTGCCGCTCATCTTATTACGCCATGCTTTGCCTCTGGAGCAATGAGCCACGGTGCGCTAAATGCCAATGCCCACCAAGCCGTAGCTCAGGGAACCAATATCGCAGGGGCGATGAGTAACTCGGGAGAAGGTGGCGAACACTCTTCACGTTTTAACTCGATAAAATCCAGCAAAATCAAACAATTTGCTTCCGGGCGATTTGGTGTTTGGGTCGGCTACTTGGCCGATCCACAGCTTGAAGAGATCGAAATCAAAATTGCTCAAGGTGCGAAGCCTGGCGAAGGAGGACAACTCCCTTCGGCAAAAGTGACGGTCGAAATCGCCGCAGCGCGAGGAGGCACCCCGGGAGTCGAACTCGTCAGTCCTCCCCCTCACCACGATACCTACTCAATCGAAGATCTTGGTCAACTGATCCATGATGCTAAAGCTGCACGTGTAAAAGTGATCGTCAAACTGGTCTCTTCTGAAGGTATAGGCACAATTGCTGTTGGGGTTGCCAAAGCAGGCGCAGATATCATCAACGTTGCGGGTAATACTGGCGGTACAGGGGCTGCGGCGGTAACCAGCCTGAAAAATACCGGACGAGCAGCGGAAATTGGTATTGCAGAAGTCCATCAGGCACTAAGTGAAAACGGCTTACGAGACAAAGTGATTCTGCGTTGCTCGAATGCTCATCAAACCGGTATGGACGTGATCAAATCGGCCATCATGGGCGGCGACTCGTTTGAGTTTGGCACGACCGCGCTGATGATGCTGAAATGTGTGATGGCAAAAAACTGCAATATAAAATGTCCGGCAGGCTTAACCACCAACCCTGAGCTCTATCAGGGCGACCCGCGCGCACTGGCACAATACTTCCTCAATGTTGCCCATGAAGTTCGTGAAATCCTTGCATCATTAGGCTACCAAAGCCTTGCGGAGATCCGTGGCAAAACCGAGCTTCTGCACCTCGCTAACCATCACAGTATCGTTGGACGCCTAGATGTTACCGGACTATTGAAACCCGTTGATTTAGTCAGGATTGCTAAACCTGTCTATCTTGAAGCGGATTTCACTGCCGATGACAAGTTAATTGAACGGCTACTCAATCACTACTTTGACTCGCAAGAGCCGCAGATTACGTTAGATGCAGGCAAGCTAAACAACCGCAATAAATCGACTGGAGGGCAGCTCTCGATAGATATTGAACGTGCTCTCAACTATCAAGACAAGGGCTTAAATCATCCTGCGTTGATTACGGCGAGCAACGGCCGCCGCTTCTTTGATGCCGAGTCGATAGTCGTTACCAGTTATGGCAGCGCAGGCCAAAGCTACGCCGCTTTCAACAACAGTGGTTTAGTCATGCAGCATACTGGAACGTGTAATGATGGCGTCGGAAAAGGAGCCAGTGGCGGGCATATCGTCGTGCGCTCACCGCATGCTAAAGCACTGAGAAAAGGCAGCAATGTACTGATTGGTAACTTCGCTCTGTTTGGTGCTACCGGTGGGCAAGCCTTTATTCAAGGTGAAGCTGGCGATCGCTTTGCGGTGCGAAACTCAGGAGCGGTAGCGGTTGTGGAAGGCGTCGGAGACTTTTGCTGTGAGTACATGACCAATGGTTCAGTGATAAACCTTGGTGATTACGGTAAAGGTTTCGGCAATGGCATGTCAGGTGGTATCGCTTATCAATATGATATCGATGGCAAGTTTGCCGCCAGCTGTAGCAAAGATTCTGTGCTCACCGTACCACTGATTGAACATGATCAAGGCTACGAAGAAGCGTTGAAATGGCATCTGGAACAGCATCTTCGATTTAGCGGTTCCGAAACAGCTCGCCATTTACTCGCAGATTGGGCCACTAGCCGAACTCTTTTTACTTTGGTGCTGCCACTCGCCCTAATCCAAAGTCAGCATCCTGAGAGTATTTTGCAAAGCCATACAAGTAAGAAAATGCTTGAGGAAATGATTCATGGTGAAGCAAGCCGCCTGATCGAACAGATTCACTTTGCCTATCGCGATAATCAACCTTTATCCGAAGGTCTAAGCCCGCAGTACGGTGAAATGGACAGTGAGCTAATTTGCCAACTGCTCACTCAAAGTGGCGTCTTACATCGCGCTCAGCAGTTGAGTCTCGCTCATCGTCATCCCGATACGGAGAGCAACTCTAACCTTCGCCGTTTATTTGAGCTAAAAGATAAAAAGCTGCTAGATGCGATATGCAAAGATGTCAAAGAGGCCGTTTCCGCTTACAAAGATCAAGAGCTCGCTGTACTGCTGGCGGCTAAACGGATCGAAGATTATAAAGCGTCGCTCAATCGTCGAGATGTTTGGGACACCCACTCTCGAGGAACCACTGTCTGGATCATGACCCAAGAAAAAGCAGTTGCTCAGCAACGGAGCGAAATTGAGCCACTCAACCAACGACTGGCAACGCTCTATTGTCAGCAATTTGCTGAAGTCATTCGCCAAGATATCGAGCAAACCTCACGCATGGAACAGCAAAAGCAAGTGAAAACCGCCTAAGGAAAGGCACTGTATCCCCCAGTCATGTGTACATACGGGGCAGGTATAGAGAAATAGGAAAGAGAATGAAAGTACCTCATTTACCACAAGATATTCCGTTCAACGACGACCAAAAAACTTGGCTGGCTGGTTTCTTTTCCGGTCTCCACTCACGCTTGCTGGTCAAGCAGGAGTCGGTGGTCCATGCAGAAAGTGCACCGCAAGTAAAAAGCTTAACCATTCTATACGGTTCACAAACCGGCAATGCAGAAAGTGTCGCCCATGACGCAGCAGAGAAAGCAAAAGAGTATGGTTTGACGGCGACCGTACTCGATATGGATGACGTCGACGCGCAAATTTTTGTCAAATCCTCCCGCATCCTGATTGTGACCAGCACTTACGGTGAAGGTGAAATGCCGGACAACGCAGAATCACTGTGGCAAACCATGAGTAGTGACAACGCGCCAAACCTCGAAGGCACCTTTTTCTCAGTGCTGGCGCTAGGAGATACCAGTTATGATGAGTTCTGCTTAGCAGGTAAATTATGGGATGAACGCTTAACTGAGCTTGGCGCAACAAGAGTTTCAGAGCGCATCGACTGTGATATCGACTTTGAACAACCCGCTGAAGATTGGATGGTGGCAACTCTACCCACTATCGCCGACAAAGGAGAGGATGGCGAATCACCGACGCAGCCAACCAACACGTCAACCAAACAGAAATCCAAATACAATCGCAAAAGCCCGTTGCTGGCGACACTCAAACACAAACGCGTACTAACTAAGCCAAACTCGTCAAAAGAAATCGTCCATTACGAAATGTCACTTGAAGGCTCAGGTGAGTTCTATAAACCCGGTGATGCACTGAATGTTATCCCGCAAAATCAGCCTAATCTGGTAGAAGAGGTGCTTGATCAACTCGGTTACAGTGGGGACGAACGTCCATCTTGGAATGGAGAAAGCCACAGCTTACGCGATATCTTCACCGGTTATCTTGATGTGCGAACTCCGAGCAAAGAGTTGGTTAAAGCGCTCGCGGAGGCAGCCAGTGACCATAAGCTATTGCAGCTACTTGCCAGTGAAGACACGACGCCATTAAACGATTTCCTTTGGGGGAAAGATATCCTTGATATTTTGCGTTACTACCCGAATGTCACACTGTCGTTAGCAGAAACACTTTCACTACTCAAACCCATTGCGCCACGTGCCTACTCGATTTCATCCAGTTTGAACAAACATCAGGATGAAGTTCACCTCACCATTGGAAGTGTGCGCTATCAAAACCAAGATCGTGAGTATCGAGGCACCTGTTCGACTTGGCTAGCCGATATTGTCGAACAAGGTGACAAAATTCCATGCTACTTCGCGCCTAACAAGAACTTTGCCATTCCTGAAGATGACCAAGCTCCAATGATAATGGTCGGTCCCGGCACAGGTATTGCCCCATTTCGGGCATTTCTAGAAGAGAGGGAAGTCAAGGCTGCTCCCGGTGATAACTGGTTAATCTTCGGTGATAGAAATGCCGCTAGTGACTATATTTATCAAGAAGAGATTGAGTCTTTAGTCCAAAAAGATGTGCTAACTAAACTAGACTTGGCTTTCTCAAGAGATCAGGCGGAAAAAGTCTATGTACAAGACAAAATGCGTGAAAACGGCGCAGAGTTGTTTGCTTGGCTAGAACGCGGGGGATACTTCTTCGTCTGTGGCGATGCCTACCGCATGGCAAAAGATGTCGACAAAGCCCTACATCAAGTGATCGCACAGCATGGAAAACTAGATGATCAAGGCGCATCTGATTATGTCGCTCGATTGAAAAAACAAAAGCGTTATGTCAGAGATGTTTACTAGCCAACCAATCACTTAAACGAAAAAACCATGGCGATACGCCATGGTTTTTTTATCCATCTAGCACCTAGACCGTGCTATCGGTGATCAGATTATGCTTATTGAGCAGACGGTACATGGTTGCACGCGAAACACCCAACTCTTTCGCCGCCATAGAGACTTGTCCAGAGTGAGACTCCAACACCAGTAACAGCGCATCACGCTCACTTCGCTCGCGGATACTCTTAAGACTACGCTTACCATCACTGCGTTTCGGCAAATCTAAGTTTGCTTCATCGAGCATAACCGTATCTGACATGAGAACCACGCGTTTAATCTGATTCATTAGCTCACGAACATTGCCTGGCCAATGATAACGAGTGAGCGAGCGCACCGCATCTTCAGTAAAGCTTCGCGCCTGCGCGTTGTACTCTCGGGAGTAATCCATCAAGAAGTGACGAGCCAAAATGGCAATATCACCTGCTCGTTCTTTCAAGCTTGGCACGTTAATCCGCAATACATTGATGTAATGGTAAAGTTCTTCATTAAAATCACCATCAATCAGCGCCTTCTCTATATCTGCGGAGTTGGCTGCCAGCACTCGTACATCAATTTCTTTGCTACCATTTGGGGTTTCAATCGTCCCTTCTTGCAAAAAACGCAGCAAATTGAGCTGTTGCGATTTAGGCAAGGTTAGGATGTCATTTAGCAGCAATGTCCCACCATCAGCCTGCTCTAAGTAAGAAGGCTCTTCCTCATCATCGCGATTGATACCAAATAGATCGCTCTCAATCCTGCGTTCTGACAAAGCACGGCAGTTCACCGAAACAAACTCTTTATGTGCTCGTGCTGATGTTTTGTGCACCGCTCGGGCAACTGTTTCTTTGCCGGTACCACTTTCACCATAAATGAGGATACTGACATCCGTTGGGCCGATACGCTTAATTTGATCGCGTAAACGCTTCATCGGAATAGATTCACCGATCAAGCCCATATCATTGTTATTACCGTAATGCGGCCATACCTTTTTCTCCAACTTAAGCATACCCAGTTGGTGTCCAATGGTGCTCAAAAGCTGAGCATCTGGGATAGGTGCAGTAAAAAAGTCGACACAGAAGTTAACGATAAATTGGCAAATTGTGTCAGAGCTAAGCTGAGATTCTCGGATAAACGCAATCCAGCGAACCTGCTTATGTGCACTCACTAAGTTAGCAATACCATTTAAACTAAATTCATCGTGACTTAAGTCAACGACACCAATACATGGACCAGTCTCAGAGAACAAGGTGTTCGCCTTGCGCAAATCTGCGCACTGCGTACATCGCCAACCAACTTGTTCGAGTACTGAAAGCCATGGTTCGTAGCTACCACCTACTACGACTAACGAGCCTGGGACAGAGTCCATACGGAATTGACTACCCATTTAGCTTCTTCCTTTTAATTTGTAATAAACTTTATAATTATTTGTGCCAAGAAGAACACATCAACTAAGCGTCTACACTATAAGAGCTGGCGTAAATAATCTGTCTCACAAATAAGACTAGACACTATTCCAGTAATACGACAAATTTTTCTGCGATAAGCCTTACAGATTTCACTGTAACAAAGCACATACTAAGTTAATTTCATTGCTCAAAAGCCGTATTACTTGCCTATATTCATATAGATGCACAGTTATTAACGAAAAAAAACGGGCAAAAAAAAACCACCCGAAGGTGGTTTTGCTAGTCAACTCAAGTTTATTTACTTGATGATTAAGCTTGTGGTCGCATTGCTGGGAATAGGATCACGTCACGAATAGTATGCGTGTTAGTGAATAGCATCGCTAGGCGATCGATACCGATACCTTGACCAGCTGTTGGCGGTAGACCGTGCTCTAGCGCAGTGATGTAGTCAGCGTCGTAGAACATAGCTTCATCATCACCCGCGTCTTTCGCATCAACCTGTGCTTTAAAGCGGTTATCTTGGTCTTCTGCATCGTTAAGCTCTGAGAAGCCGTTCGCCACTTCGCGACCACCGATAAAGAACTCGAAACGATCAGTGAAGAATGGGTTGTCATCACTGCGACGTGCTAGTGGTGAGATATCTGCTGGGTAGCCAGTGATAAACGTTGGCTGAATCAGTTTAGGTTCAGCTGTTTCGCCGAAGATCTCTTCAAGAAGCTGACCACAAGTCCAGAACTTCTCTACGTAAATTTCTAGTGACTCAGCAATAGAAACCATAAGCTCACGATCCTGAACACCTTCTTCTGTCAGTGCTTGGATTGCTTCATGTTCTGGGTTGTAGTGCTTGATGGCCTCAAGCATTGTCATACGCGCGTATTGACCACCAAATTCAACCATTTGATCGCCGTAAGGCATCGCTGTTGCACCTAGCACTTCTAGAGCCACAGTGCTTAGCATCTCTTCAGTAAGATCCATTAGATCTTTGTAGTCCGCATAAGCCATGTAGAATTCGATCATAGTGAATTCTGGGTTATGACGAGGAGATAGACCTTCGTTACGGAAGTTACGGTTGATTTCGAATACACGCTCAAAACCACCAACAACAAGACGTTTTAGGTATAGCTCTGGAGCGATACGCAGGAACATTTGCTGGTCTAGTGCATTGTGGTGAGTGATAAATGGACGCGCAGACGCACCACCAGGGATCACTTGCATCATTGGTGTTTCGACTTCCATGAAGCTCTTTGACTCCATAAAGCGACGAATTGCTGACACCAACTTAGAACGCACTTTGAATGCATTGCGTGAATCTTCATTCACGATCAAATCTACATAACGTTGACGGTAACGCATCTCTTGGTCAGTTAGACCATGGAATTTCTCTGGCAGTGGACGAAGTGCTTTAGTCAGCAACTCGAACTCTTCCATATTTACGTATAGATCGCCTTTACCAGACTTGTGTAGCGCACCTTTAACACCAATGATATCGCCGATATCTAGGCCGTGGTACTGCTCTTTTAGTACTTTTTGTACTGCTTTATCAGCGTAAGCTTGAATATTGCCTGAAGTCTCTTGTAGCAACAAGAATGGACCACGCTTAGCCATAACACGACCAGCAATTGCCACTACATGGTTAAGCTCTTCTAGCTCTTCTTTGCTCTTTTCACCGAACTCAGCTTGTAGATCGCCCGCTAGTGCATCACGACGGAAGTCATTTGGGTGGCCATTTGCCTTGCAGCTCTGACGGATCGCATCCAGTTTCGCGCGACGCTCAGCAATTAGCTTATTCTCTTCTTGTGCAGAAGGTGCTTGTACATTTTCGTTTTGAACAGCATCAGTCATTTTCGATGTATCCTGTTTTTTGTCGGTGAAAAGCTTACAGACCTGATTTCAGGCTAGCTTCAATAAATTTGTCTAAGTCGCCGTCAAGCACCGCTTGGGTATTGCGGTTTTCAACGCCAGTACGTAAATCTTTAATACGAGAGTCATCAAGAACGTATGAACGGATTTGACTGCCCCAACCGATGTCAGATTTGGCATCTTCGTTCGCTTGCTTCTCAGCATTTTGCTTTTGAATCTCTAATTCAAACAGTTTGGCACGTAGCTGCTTCATTGCTTGATCTTTGTTCTTATGCTGAGAACGGTCGTTCTGACACTGCACTACCGTATTGGTAGGTACGTGCGTAATACGTACCGCAGATTCGGTGGTGTTAACGTGCTGACCACCCGCACCAGATGCGCGGTATACGTCGATACGCAGATCGGCAGGGTTAATATCGATAGCAATGTTGTCATCAATCTCAGGGTAAACAAACGCAGATGAGAAAGAAGTATGACGACGACCACTTGAGTCAAATGGTGATTTACGAACTAGGCGATGTACGCCCGTTTCAGTGCGTAACCAGCCGTAAGCATACTCACCAGAGATCTTCACTGTCGCGCCTTTCAGACCCGCGACTTCACCTTCAGAAACTTCGATAACCTCGGTCTTAAAGCCTTTTGCTTCAGCCCAACGTAGGTACATACGAAGTAACATATTGGTCCAGTCTTGCGCTTCTGTACCGCCAGAACCAGCTTGTAAGTCGATATAGCAATCAGATGCATCATGGTCACCAGAGAACATACGACGGAACTCAAGCTTAGCCAGTTTGTCTTCTAGCTCCGCTAACTCAGGTTCAATTTCATCAAATGTTTCTTGGTCTTCTTCTTCGACCGCAAGCTCTAAAAGACCTTCAACGTCTTCTACACCTTGTTCTAGTTGGTCGATAGTTTCCACAACCGCTTCTAGTGATGCACGCTCTTTGCCTAGCGCTTGTGCACGCTCAGGTTCATTCCATACATCTGGTTGCTCGAGTTCTGCGTTGACTTCTTCTAGACGCTCTTGTTTAGCGTCATAGTCAAAGATACCCCCTCAGGACTGTAGTGCGCGAAGACACATCCTGTAGACGGTTTTTAATTGGATTAATTTCAAACATGCTTGCTCAATATTTATGAGTAGAATTTAACCGGAGAATTGTACTGAAAAGTGTGACGGAGATACAGGAATTTTTTTCTCGCTCAAGGCGGTGGCTGTAGATATAAAAATCCCCCGCAATACTATGTACTACGGGGGATGATGAATAATATTTTAGACTGAACTACGCCGCATCTTCAATCAAGCTTGGTTGGTTTGAACGGCCAACAAAGAACATGCAAACCATCGCAGCAAAGGTAGGCAGTAACCAACCCATTCCCATATCAAACAATGGCAAAGCATTGAATACAGAGACATCGACACCAGCGACTTTCACCGCATCAATCAACGCAAACACCAACGAAACCAATAGAACTGCGCGATAAGCAAGACGTGGGTTAGGCAGTTTGCTGCGCAGGAACGTCAACACAACTAATGCAATGGCTACAGGGTAAAGCGCAAATAACACTGGTACTGAAAGCGCAATCAACTGAGCTAAACCAACGTTAGCGACGAATGCACAAGCCACACCGTTGATAATTACCCACTGCTTGTAAGTAATTTTTGTTAGTGAACTGAAGTAGTCAGAACACGCAGAGATCAAGCCGATAGCCGTCGTTAAACACGCTAGAAGTACAATGACAGTAAGAACAATCTGACCATATGAGCCAAACAGTGCTTGTACATACTGACTTAGGATCACACCGCCATTGTCTGCGCCCGCTGCAATCGAAGAGCTCGTTGCACCTAAGTAAAATAGCGACACATAAACAAACGCCAGGCCAACCGCAGCAATTAGACCTGCATAAGTCAGATACTTAGCCGTTGGCTTGTGCTCGGTAATACCCTTACCACGCAGTGCATCAACAATCAGTACACCAAACATTAGCGAGCCAAAGGTATCCATGGTGTTGTAACCTTCAAGGAAGCCTTTCTGAAGCGGGTGCGTTAAGTACTCACCTTGCGCTGCGATAATCTCGCCTTGCGGAAAGAAAAATACCGCAGTAGCCAGCACGATCAAACCAATAAACAGCACTGGTGTTAACACTTTACCAATCACATCAATCAGTTTGCCTTGTGACCATGAGAAGAACATAGCAATAGCAAAGAAAGCGATAGAGAAAATTGTTAGGTGAAGTTGCTCTGCATGAGCAAAGAATGGCTTAACCGCCATTTCGTACGCAACCAAACCAGTACGAGGGGCCGCAAATGCCGGGCCGATAATGATAAAAATCAAAACCGCCATCACCGTTGCCGCTTTCACTGGTAAGTCTTTGGTAAGCTTTTGCCACGAACCACCTGCGACAGCAATAGCGATAATGGTCACAAGAGGGAGGCCTACCGCTGTCAACAAAAAGCCAAACATGGCTGGTAATACATTTTCACCTGCTAGTTGACCTGCTAATGGTGGGAAAATGATGTTACCTGCACCTAAAAAGAAGGCGAAAAGCATAAAGCCTAACGCTGTAATATCTGATAATTTTAAGGACTGCTTCACAGAATTACCTTTACTGATGATGATGGATGTTGTGTCTGCTCAAATGCGTAAGATCACGCTCTGAACTATTTAATATAGTTCCGAATAATGACCAAATACTCATCTATTCGCAACACTAAAGCGAAAAACACCATATAAATTTAGTTCACAAGCCAAAAAGCAGTTTGTTACACCAAAAAATTAAAATACAGTGGAATTTACAGCTAATAATTTCGTTAACAACATCATGCAAATGTAGAGCATAATATTATACAACTTATCTACATTAGTGATAATCACTCTATTTATAAAGTAACGCCGGATATTTAATGAGCAAGACATTTCATAAAACCAAAGGATTTCGTTTCAAGCAGTTCACTATTGATGGTGGGGAATGTGGCATGCCAGTCAGTACCGATGGCGTTTTGTTGGGCGCATGGAGCGACCTTGAAGGAATGCATCGAATCCTTGATATTGGTACGGGCACTGGGCTACTTGCGCTGATGTGCGCCCAACGCCAACCATCTGCCGACATCTGGGCGGTCGATATCGAGGAGAGTGCTGCGGTGACTGCTCAACTCAACGTGACACACTCACCTTGGTCTGAGCAAATACGCGTTGAACTTGGTGATATCAATACAATGACTTACCCCGAACCATTTGATGCGGTTATTTGTAATCCACCTTACTTTAACAATGGCGAGCAATCTCAGTCTCAGCAACGAGCGACCGCTCGGCATACAGGAAGCCTCAGCCATCAAGCTCTACTGGCACGTTGTAAGACATTACTTCATCCACAAGGGCGAGCGAACTTTATTCTGCCTGTCGTTGAGGGCGAAGCATTTATTGAGCTCGCTCAAAAACAAGGCTGGAGCCTAACGCGCCTTTGCCGAGTAAAGCCAACAGATAACAAAGCCGAGAATCGTTTACTTATTGAACTAGCCCAACAAGGCGACCAATGCCAAGTTGAACATCTAACGATCCGTAACAAAAATGGCTACAGCGATGAGTTTGTCGCCTTAACTAAAGACTTTTATTTAAAGATGTAGAAATAAGGTGTGATCCTAATCACCAATGCAATTATACTATGCGGTCTAATTTTTGACTTAGCCCGGTAAGGCTAGGTAATTTGTCTGCCTCTCATCTATTGTCAATCTCGCCGAAAGGCTTGTGGAGAACTCACTGTGATCAAAAATTTTGCAGAACTCGATTTAGATCCAAACCTGCTTAGTGCCATCGAAGAAATGGGCTTCAAACGTCCAACTCAAGTACAGGCGCAAGCGATCCCTCAAGCTCTAGATGGCCGAGATATTCTAGCATCAGCACCAACGGGAACAGGGAAAACTGCAGCTTTTGTCTTGCCAGCACTGCAATATCTGCAAGACTTTCCTCGCCGTAAACCAGGGCCTGCACGTGTGTTGATCTTAACTCCGACTCGTGAGTTGGCGATGCAAGTCGCGGATCAAGCTCGCGCGCTAGCAAAGAACACCAAACTGAATATCTTTACTATCACCGGTGGTGTGCAGTACCAAGAACATGCTGATATCTTAGCGACCACTCAAGATATCGTCGTGGCGACTCCTGGGCGACTAATGGAGTATATTCAAGCCGAACGTTTCGATTGTCGTGCGATTGAATGGCTGATTCTTGACGAGGCGGACCGTATGCTTGATATGGGCTTTGGTCCAACGGTTGACCGCCTATCTCAAGAATGCCGCTGGCGTAAACAAACTCTACTATTCTCAGCAACGCTTGAGGGTAAAGGGGTTGAAGGCTTTACCGCTGATCTACTGAAAGATCCGGCAGAAATAGATGCAGAACCTTCTCGCAGTGAACGTAAAAAGATCACTCAGTGGTATCACCGTGCGGACAACGCTGAGCACAAACTGGCGTTACTGAAAAAAATCATCACCGAGCAAGCTGAACGCTCTATCGTGTTTTTGAAAACTCGTGAGCGCCTAGCGGAACTGCGCACTGAACTAGAAAAAGCGCAAATCCCTTGTGCATGGATTCAAGGTGAAATGCCTCAGGATCGTCGTAACAACGCAATCGCACGCTTTCGTGATGGCACGGTAAACGTACTGCTAGCGACTGATGTCGCAGCGCGCGGTATCGACTTACCAGACGTTAGCCACGTAATTAACTACGATATGCCACGCAGTGCTGACGTGTACCTACACCGTATCGGCCGAACTGCACGTGCGGGTAAGAAAGGCTCTGCGATTTCAATCGTTGAAGCGCACGATCAACAAATGATGGATCGCGTAGCTCGTTACGTAAAAGAAGACATCAAAGAGCGCTTTATCAAAGAGATGCGCCCAGCACACAAAAAGCCAGTGTTTAAGAAAAAGAAAAAAGACGACAAGAAAAAGTCGGCAACCAAAGCGAAAGTGAAAAAGAAAACTTCAAAGAAGAAGTAATTGAGAACGCTGCGCTTTAAGAAGTGAGATAATAGAAAGGCTGATGTGAAAACATCAGCCTTGAGCCAAACGACTCTCAAAATATTGCTCAAGCAATACGCTCTCAACTCTCATCTCTAGATATAAAAATACCGCCTCAAGGGCGGTATTTTTGTATCCATCAATATTCAAAGTAGTTGGTGTTAGAACAAGGCGACAAGTTCATTCATCGCCATGAGCATAGTCAACTATGTGATTGGTGTGAATTAACGCAGTCAACGCAGTTATCACACCAAATACGAAGAATATTAGTGTTCGCGAGTCGCGCGGAACTGAATATCTGGATGACGCTCTTGCGCTAAATTCAAGTTCACCATCGTTGGCGCGATGTACGTTAGGTTATCACCACCATCTAGCGCTAGGTTTGCTTGGTTCTTACGTTGGAACTCATCCAACTTCTTGCCGTCTTCGCACTCTACCCAACGTGCTGTCGCTACGTTCACACCTTCGTAGATTGCTTCAACGTTGTATTCTGACTTCAAGCGAGCCACAACCACGTCAAACTGAAGCACACCAACCGCACCAACGATAAGGTCGTTGTTTTGCAGTGGACGAAATACCTGTACTGCACCTTCTTCAGAAAGCTGAACTAGGCCTTTCAGTAGTTGCTTCTGCTTCAATGGATCTTTTAGGCGAATACGACGGAACAGTTCTGGAGCAAAGTTTGGAATGCCAGAGAACTTCAACGCCTCACCTTGAGTGAAGGTATCACCAATCTGGATCGTACCGTGGTTGTGTAGACCGATAATGTCACCAGCATACGCATGCTCTGCACGAGAACGATCACCGGCCATAAATGTAACCGCATCTGAGATACTGACTTGTTTACCAAGACGAACGTGGTTCATCTTCATACCTTGTGTGTAAGTACCAGATACGATTCGCATGAATGCGATACGGTCACGGTGTTTTGGATCCATGTTTGCTTGGATCTTAAATACGAAGCCAGAGAACTTATCTTCCGTTGCTTCAACATCACGCTCGACTGCTTGACGTGTTTTTGGCATTGGAGCCCATTCAGTCAAACCATCTAGCATGTGGTCAACACCAAAGTTACCTAGTGCAGTACCGAAGTACACCGGTGTCAATTCGCCAGTTAGGAATAGGTCTTGATCAAACTCAGGGCATGCACCCATAACCAACTCTAGTTCTTCACGTACGCTTGCCGCGAGATCGGCACCTACTTTGTCATCTAGCTCTGGGTTATCGAGACCTTTGATGATACGTACTTCTTGAATCTCATGACCGTGGCCTGATTCATACAGAATCGTCTCATCACGGTGAATGTGGTAGACACCTTTAAACTCTTTACCACAACCAATTGGCCATGTGATTGGCGCACACATCATACCCAATTCGTTTTCTACCTCGTCCAACACTTCCATTGGATCGCGAACGTCACGGTCAAGTTTGTTCATAAAGGTTACGATTGGCGTATCACGCAGACGGGTTACTTCCATCAATTTACGCGTACGATCCTCAACACCTTTCGCCGCGTCGATAACCATTAGACATGAGTCTACCGCTGTTAGCGTACGGTATGTATCTTCCGAGAAGTCTTCGTGTCCCGGAGTATCGAGAAGGTTAACTAGGCAGTTATTGTAAGGGAACTGCATCACAGACGTAGTTACCGAGATACCACGCTCTTTTTCCATCTCCATCCAGTCAGATTTCGCGTGTTGGTTAGAACCACGACCTTTAACTGTACCCGCTTTCTGGATCGCGTTTCCGAATAACAGAACTTTCTCTGTAATTGTGGTTTTACCCGCATCCGGGTGCGAGATAATAGCGAATGTTCTACGCTTAGACACTTCGCCAATAAATGGTGTATTTGACATGAAACTGGTCTTCTTTTCTGTCTGGATGCTTGTTTAAAACTCTAAACAAACGGGATTCGATTCAATTTTGCGCGGTATTTTCGCTTATATTCCTTTGTGGAGCAAATCAGAAAAGGAATAAATAACTCATGATAATCGCGTCTTCGTTACCATTCGCGGTTGGGTAGTAATTTCTGCGGCGATCCACTTCATTAAAACCCGCAGATTCATAAAGTGAAAATGCTTTATGATTACTCTCGCGAACCTCTAGCCATGCACTCTCTGCTTGGGCGTTCTCACACATTTCTATAAAGTGTTCTAACAGCTTTTTGCCAAACCCTTTTCCCTGCTGCGAAGGGGCTATCGCGATATTCAGTAACGTCACTTCACCAACGATATTCTGGGCATAAAAGTAGCCCACCACTTGCTCATTATCGAGTAACACATGGTGGCATGCACCGCGACTAGATAGGTCACGAATCATCGATTCCGCCCATGGGTGGCTGTGAGCTTGCAGCTCTATTGCCCAAACATCGTCAAGATGTTCCGTAGCAAGCGTGGTCAATTGTAATGTCATAATTAGTTAGGAGTATGAACAGATCTGTTGCCACAGCGCTTTACGCTCGGCGTTGTTGCCATCAATATCACTCAACAGTGGTGTATTGAGCACTTTACTAGGTAACTCGGTGCTGGCGCATCCAGCAAACCATACCCATTCAACAGGTTGCTCAAGTTGAGGTAATTGGTGGGGATAGATATGGCGCACTTGCGCCAGTGTTAACTGCATGCTTTTCAACACACGATCGAGAAACTCAGCTTGATCGCCTTGAGGCAAAACCGCTGAAACCAACAGCAATTTACAATCAGACGGCAACGTAATACTTACCGCTTGGTAACCAGAAAGACGCTGGGGATGTATTAACTGATACTGGTCGATACCCATCTCAGATAAATATGCCATCGGTTCGTTTCGCATGACTACTGTTCTCAAAAAATTGGTCGCCAATGCTATCACAGTTCTGGCGATAACAAAAAAGGGGCTAAAGCCCCTTTTCACTGCCAATCGCTAACTACAAAGCGGAAAACTCAGGGCTATACTCGATTAAACCGCTACGCTCAGCAAATTCATTTTCAGCAATGGCCAACACTTGAAATGCGCCTGTTGGCACTTCCCACTGGCAATGAAAATGATGTTGCTCTGCCGCGGCAAAACCAAAGCGCGCGTAATAAGCAGGGTCACCCAGTACTACACATGCTGGATAACCGAAATCACGTAAAGATTCTAAACCTTCACGAATCATGCGCTCAGCAATGCCTTGGTTGCGAACATCTTGACGTACGGCGACAGGTGCTAAACCTTGCCAATTGAGGTCTTCACCTTCCAGTGTTACTGGGCTGAACATTGCGTGCCCAACAACTTCACCGTCATCATTACAAGCCACCAGCGAGAGCGTTAACTTACCATTCTCTCTCAGTGCCATCACCAAGTTCGCTTCCGCTTCTGTCTCAAAGGTTTGTTTGAGTAAGCGATCGATAACCAGAATATCCGCTGGCGCTTCAGTTCGTATAAGCATGTGCTACCTCTTTTTGCATTACTGGCGATTGTACGCCTTTATGCACGAAGTCAGCCAGTTGATTCAATAAAACTTGCAACGGTTTTGGTAATAACTCTAAATCGACACTATCCATTAAGTTTTTCACTTCCAAACCAAGCTCTGTATCCCCTTCTATTGAAAGGCGTCGTTGGAAGAACAGTGTATCTGGATCTTCTTTACGACCGGCAATCAACACTAAGTCGTTTAAGTTGCCACTGAAAGAAACATCTTCATCTACCGGCTTATCCGCCACTACAATTTGTTCATCTTGGTAGCTGATATACCAAGCTAGTTTCATGTCCTTAACTTCTACTTTCAGCCACTTATCTTCTAGAAATTCAAAATCACCATCTTCTAAAGCTTCTTTGAACACTAGTTTTAGCCCGTCTAATAAGGCTTTTTTTTGAACAGATTGCGGCAATAAGTGGACTGGAGATCGCAAAATTGATGCTGCATTTTGAACTAATTGAGTGCGAATCTTGTTAATCACGCGGGTTATCCGTTACTTTGTAAATGATGTCAGGATGATAATGGAACAAGTCAAAGCGAGACCTGTTGTGCATCAATAAATGACCACATGGCTGTAACTCTTTCATCTCTTTGAGAACAAGGCTATATTAGAGCTACAGCTACAATAACATTCTCGCGCTTCGTTTCTATCTTTGGAGAATTGGTACCCTTTTAATGCCACCGCAACAACTTCAGCATTGGTTTAAGCAAATTACGGCCAAAGGACCTTTTTTCTCGGCCATTATCGACAGCCAACACAACTACGTAATGGTGAATGATCGCTATTGCGAAATTTCGGGTCTCAGTACCGATGAATTAGTTGGCATGAACGATAATGCAATCTTGGGTCAGCAACTCTACCAACAGCTCAAACCCTATTATGATCTCGCATTTAATGGTGAATATTTAGAGACCGAAGTTTCACTGCTTCATCTCGATATTGAAACTAGCCTTGCTTGCACCCTTTCTCCAATCCGCTATGACGAAAAAGTGCAATATATTGCCTTTCACGCCGTGGATACGTCGGAGAAACAACTGCTGGTGCGTTCATTGCAAGAATCAGAAGATAAGTTCACTGCACTAACGCAGTTAGTACCTGATGGTCTGCTATTGGTTGAAGATGACTGCATTATTTCAGCGAACCCTGCAGCTGTGCGTATTTTGGGCTTTGATTCAAGTCATGACCTACTTGGTGAAGAGCTAAGTCGTCTGTTTATTGATGAGAAAAGTAAAACGGTTTTTAACAACAAGCTTGGCGTATTGTTGCATGACACACCAATAGCCTGTTTAACCGGGCCTCGTTGTAACATTGAGCGCAAAGTGTTTTTGCAATCAGCCAAAACCATGGTTCTGGGCACAGAGTCGCAACTGGTGTTGGTACAAGATGCCGAGCAAACACCAAAGCAACTGACGCAAAACAAGTACGAAGATGCCCATATTGATAGCCTTACTGGGCTATACAACCGTTTTGGTTTTACCAAACGCTTGGAGCAAATGGTCAAAAATGATACGCCTTTGATCATGCTGTATCTGGATATCGATAACTTTAAAAACATCAACGACTCTTTAGGTCATCATATTGGTGATAAGGTGATTAAAGAGGTGTCGTCACGTCTTAAGCGTCTACTGCCGCAGCAAGCGGTACTTGGGCATTTAGGAGGGGACGAGTTTGGGTTGATCTTACCTGAGCCAGAAAATAATCGCATGGCAGAGTCATTGTCTGATCGCATTATTTCTCTCATTAACCAACCATTTGATTTGCATCACTTTAGCAAGCGTCTTGCCTGCTCTATTGGTAGTGTTTGTTACCCTGGAGATGGTAACGATGCACGTATTCTACTGCAGAATGCCGATACCGCGATGTATGAAGCAAAAGAGCGCGGACGAAACCGTTTGATCAAGTTTAACGATCAGATGAACAAAGAAGCACGTATGCGCTTGTGGCTTGAAATTGAACTGCAAAAAGCACTGCAACAAAATGGCCTTGAGGTATGGTATCAACCCAAAGTGAACGCGCGCGATTTTAGTATCAATGGCGCGGAAGCACTGGTGCGCTGGAAACACCCAGTGGAAGGTTATATCAGCCCTGGGGCATTTATTCCTGTCGCAGAGAAAGCCGGCCTGATTGAAAATCTAGGTCGCGTAGTGATGCGAGAAGTGTTTAACACCGTTAAACGCTGGAAGCTGCAAGGCATTCTTCCTGGACGCGTGGCAATTAACCTCTCACCAGAGCAGTTTGGTAATCCTCAGTTAATCGATTACATGGAGAAGCTGTTGCGCACGACTGAACTGGATCCGAACTGCATTACGTTCGAACTAACAGAAAGCGCGGTGATGAGTGACAGTGAGCATACCTTGCAAATGCTAAATGCGATCAAAAAACTGGGGTTTGCCCTCTCTATTGATGATTTCGGTACGGGTTATTCTTCGCTGGCGTACTTGGCACGTTTCCCACTCGATGAGCTCAAAATAGACCGAGCATTTATCAATGAAATCGACACCTTACCTAAACAGGTAACGGTGATTGAAAACATTATTAACTTGGGTAAATCCCTCAACCTTAGCGTGGTTGCCGAAGGTGTTGAAACCCAGCAACAAGCGACTCTGCTCTCCAACCTAAACTGTAACTCAATCCAAGGTTTCCACTTCTTCCGCCCACAACCAAAGCAAGAGGTTGAAGAACTGTTTGTGCAAAACCGTCGACATAAGAACTAGCTCAAACGCCAACCTTTAACCTTTCACCGCAAAATTCAACATCCTTTGCGGGCTAACTCACCGAAACCTGCCTTACATCAAGTTTGCCGTTCACAATTCTTCATAAAATGCGGGCAATTAAAACGTAATAGAACTGTTTAGCAATGGAACTCCTATGTCCTGCGGGTAACCTGCCTGCTCTAAAAACCGCTATCGATTGCGGTGCTGATGCGGTATACATCGGCTTTAAAGACGATACCAATGCTCGCCATTTTGCTGGTTTGAACTTTACCGGCAAAAAGCTCGACAAAGCCGTACAGTACGTACACGACAACAACAAGAAAATCCATGTTGCACTAAACACATTTGCGCACCCGAATGGCTTTGAACGTTGGACGAATGCCGTTGACCACGCTGCTGATGTGGGCGTTGATGCACTGATCGTTGCTGATATTGCGGTATTGGATTACGCAGCACGTAAGTATCCAGAGCTAGAACTGCATCTTTCCGTTCAAGCTTCAGCGACCAACGTTGCAGCAATCGACTTCTATAAGAGCAACTTCAACGTTAAACGCGTTGTACTTCCTCGCGTGTTGTCTATCCATCAGGTCAAGCAGCTTTCACGTAATATGACCAGCGACGTTGAACTGGAAGTGTTTGCTTTTGGTAGCCTATGTATCATGTCCGAAGGTCGTTGCTACCTATCTTCATACATGACGGGCGAATCACCCAATACCGTTGGCGCATGTTCACCAGCAAAATATGTGCGCTGGCAAGAAACCCCTCAAGGTCTTGAGACTCGTTTGAATAACATTCTTATCGACCGCTATAGTGAGGGAGAAAATACTGGCTACCCAACGCTGTGTAAAGGGCGTTTCGTGGCAGATATTGAAGGTGAAGCCAAGCGTTACCATGCCTTGGAAGAACCCACCAGTCTAAACACCTTATCGCTATTGCCTGAACTGTTTGCCGCCAACGTTGCATCAGTCAAAATTGAAGGTCGTCAACGTAGCCCTGCGTATGTCGAGCAAGTCACTCGCACATGGCGTGCGGCGATAGACCGTTACCAAGCCAACCCTGACGCTTATCATGTTGATGCTGCTTGGGATGCTGCACTGGCAAACGTGTCCGAAGGGACTCAAACCACACTTGGTGCTTACCATCGTAAATGGCAATAACGGTTTAGGAAGAGATAAATGAAATACGCACTCGGCCCACTACTATACTTTTGGCCAAAACAAGACGTTGAAAGCTTCTATCAGCAAGCAAAACAGAGTTCCGCCGATATTATCTACCTAGGCGAAACCGTCTGTTCTAAACGACGAGAGATGAAACCGGCGCATTGGTTTGATATTGCGAAGGACTTAGCCGACTCTGGTAAGCAAGTTGTACTGTCTACCATGGCTTTGCTTGAAGCGCCAAGTGAAGTCAACATCATGAAAAAGTATATCGACAACGGCGACTTCACTATCGAAGCAAATGACGTCTCTGGCGTACAGATAGCATCTGAGCACAAAGTGCCTTTTGTCGTCGGTCCAGCGATCAATACTTACAATGCACACACACTAAACCTGTTCCTTAAACAAGGTATGGTGCGTTGGTGTATGCCAGTCGAGCTTTCTCGTGAATGGCTTAGTAATGTTATGCAGCAATGTGAAGAGCTTGGTATTCGCAATAAGTTTGAAGTGGAAGTGTTCAGCCATGGCTACCTACCACTGGCTTACTCCGCTCGCTGCTTTACAGCACGCGCTGAGAACCGAGCAAAAGATGACTGTGAAACTTGCTGTATCAAGTACCCAACGGGCATCCAAGTACGTAGCCAAGAAGGACAAGAGGTATTTAACCTCAATGGTATTCAGACTCAATCAGGCTACTGCTATAACCTAGTCAATGATTTACCAAGCATGCAGGGGTTGGTTGATGTGGTTCGCCTTAGCCCACTTGGACTTGATACTTTCTCTGAGCTTGATCGCTTCCGTGCCAATGAGCAGGGTGAGAACCCAATTAAGATTGCTGACCGCCAATGTAATGGCTACTGGCACCGCCTAGCGGGTCTTGAGATTCAATCTTAATCAAGCATATAGAAAAGACAAAGCCAACCTCTCCGGTTGGCTTTTTTACATCTTGTTGCCTGTTAGCTCGCGGCATTTAATGGCTGATTGATGGGTAAAACCATACGTTTTATATCGCGCCACAACATCCAAGCCACCACAAGACTCAATGCCACATTCGATAATGGATAAGCAATCCAGATACCCGGAACCCCCATGAGTTTTGGCATTATGAACAAGAACGGCAACTGAATAACCATGTTACCCACAGTGACAAACATTGCTTTGCTGCCTTTATTGACTGACTGGTAGTAAGCGCCAGCCACCACCAAGAAGCCGTCCAAGAACATAGCAAACATATGCAGACGAATACCAATCACGGCATTATCCATCAAGTTGGTATCACTCGAGTTAAACACCGCAACAAACTCACGTGGGAACAAGTTAAGCAGAATGACAAAAGCGAGCCCGCCAAAAACGGCGCTGCCCATCGCCACACCAAGAAGCTTGCGAATATTGTCTTGATTGCGCGCACCATGGTTATAGCTCACCAAAGGTTGCATACCGTTAGCAAAACCCTCAACCACTAAGTAGTAAACGGTCACGATATAACCCAAAATCGCGTAAGCACCAATGAGTACTGAACTACCATACTCAGCAAACAAGCTGTTGTGCAATGCCACCATCATTGAGCCATAGGCGTACATAAAGAAACTTGAAATACCAATCGCTGCTATCTGCGGAATTTCACTGACTTGCATGCGTAAATCAGAAAGATGGAGGCGCATCTTCGCTTTATCAGAGAAGAAGTAACCCACCCCTAAGATCGTCACCACCATCTGAGCAATTGCGGTTGCCATTGCCGCGCCTTCAAGCTCCCAATCGAGATAAGCGATAAACAGGTAGTCGAGAACAATATTGATCACCGCGCCAATGACCATCAGCAGCGTCGCCAAGTTTGGGCTATCATCATTGCGCAGCAAGAAAGGAGCCGCAATTGAGCCTAAAGAGAACACACATGCAAATATCAAAATATGAAGATATTGTGAGCCTAACTCTAATACCCGCCCTTGCGCGCCTTGCCACAACAAAAAGCTATCGGCAAACATATAAAGAACAAAAGATACCACTGGTGCCATCGCAAGTAACAGCAACAAGCCAGTTGCCAAAGTCGTTCTTGCTCCGGATTGATTACCCTCTCCTTGCTTGATTGAGGCGAGCGCGCCTGTCCCGACCCCGACCAACATACCCATCCCAAGAATGGAGCCAATCACAGGCCAAGCGACATTAATCCCCGCCAAACCATCAGCACCAACATAACGGCCAATAAAGATCCCATCGACCACTTGATAGAGACCATTGACCAACATAGCCGCAACTGTCGGAATCGCATAACGCCAAAACTGTTTATAAATTGATACTTGCATCTTCTCACCAAGTAAAAATGCCAAAGGCATTAGTTAGCCATGCTAACCAAATGGATAAAATATTATTTTTTTAGTGCTTTATTAAGTAACTCAACCAACTTCATCGCTTCCTCCTCACTTAACTGTGCGTTTAAGTCGGAGGCAATTTGCTGATACACCACTCGCTCGAACGACATGTTTTTTATCACCCAATCAGTGAGTACCACACGTTTTGCTCGCGCATCTTCACGGCATGCAATCGTTCGTACTAGGTTTTTCTTTGCCAAACGGCTGACCATAGTGGAAGCGGAAGGTTTCGTTACATAGAGCTCCTGAGCAAGATCTGTAATTCGAACCCCTTCAGGATACTGTTCTATCACTTTCAAATAATCGAACTCATTAAAGCTCAATTGACACATAGGGTCATCGTTGCCATGTTGTCGCCAAGCCTTGGAACAAAAGCGCTCCAAGTCCATTAAGCTCTCTTCTAAATGCATACGATAATTCTATTAGTTAGTCAGGCTAACTATTTTAGTATTTTCCGCTCACCATGCAATCAAAAAAACCACCCGAAGGTGGTTTAATGCGTTTTGGTCGTGATTAAAAATACTTACTGGGCAGGTTCAAGTTTTGCTTTTGCCAACTGCTCAGCTTTCACTTCCTTAAAGATGCGCGTGAGTTCTAAGAAAGAATAGCGATGCTCAACGTACTCATAAACATTGAATGAAATCGCCAACTTATACATAGAAATGGCGCTGGCAAAATCACCCTCATACTGATAGCGCTTACCTAAGTAGAAATAAGCCTCAGTTAAACGTTGAGCCAGCACAGTGTTATCGCGAGTCCCAGCGAACACGGCTTTGAAAGTCTGCTCTTCTGACACTTCTCCCAGAGACAGCGCAACCAAGACCCAGCCCCATTGGTTATCCCGAGCTTGATAGAGTCGTAGCAACTCTTCCCGTGCCGCTTGCGGATCTTTCTCTAGTTTAATCAGATACACCCACAAAGCTCGGAATGGATCACTGGGATCTTCAGCGTAGTGGGCTTCAATATCTTCTAATGCAAGATCAATTCGATCACCATAGTAAAGCGCGATGGCTCGGTTACGTACCGCATAGGAATTGTCAGGATCGAGATCAATGGTTGAGTCAAACGCCTCATATGCGGCATCAAACTCGCCAACTTGAGTGTAATAAACCCCAAGGAGGTTAAAGAGTTCCGATTGAGCTGGATTGATTTGCAACGACTGAGTGTAGTCTAAGCGCGCCAAATCACGCAGACCAACACTGTCATAGTAGTTGCCTCGTTCAAACAACATCTTTGCACGAAGTTCATCAGAAAGGTTAGAGCGAAGGAGTAATTGAGACAAACGCGCAATTTGCACTTCTTGCTGCATGCTCGCTTGTAGCGGCACAGCCATCGGTGGATAAAACCACTTTTGTTTATCCGCTGTTGAGGCACATCCAGTGGCGATCAACATGCTTAAACTCAGCGTTACGGTTTGAAACCATTTCACGAACAAATACTCCTATTAACTACTTATTATGAGTCTATACCCTAAGAGTCTCACGTCTAGTTCGATTTTAAACACCATCAAACTCAACGGATAACTGGTTATTTCTATACTGAGAATCCGTTTCCTCGGCATAAAAAAAGGGAGCTCACAGCCCCCTTTATAGCATGCTTTTAGCCGACTAGGCTAATTAAGATACCAGATTACTCAGCGTCAGCCG